>NZ_KV833953.1:47888-62841 GCF_001837725.1 Enterococcus sp. HMSC072F02 | reverse complement strand
TGGAATAATGAATTTACGAATTATTATAATAATGGTCGTTATTGGGATGGTGCTTATGTGTGGTCAGTGTATGACGAAAAGAGAAAGCGATTCACTGTTTTTGATGCTAGTTTAGTGATGATTTGATTTTTTCAGGCTAAAAATAAATAAAAATTTTGAAGAGGAAGGAGCCGCCCTTGGCGGCTCCTCTTTTACAGTTCTTCGTAAGTCAGGATAAGCAGTTAGGATATAATACTTTCATTTTTTCCATACGATGTTGGGCATTCTTTGGATAACCACTTTGGCGTAATAGATCGAGTCGTATTGAATATAAGTATCATGATTTAATCTATAAAATCCCCACCCTAATGTCTTTCCAAGAGCAATCGATTTATACGATCGATAGATTACACGATTACCATCTTGTAAAGAACAATCACCTAGAGGTAATTTGATCGTACCCTCTAAGTATTTTTTATTGGCAGTATAGATCGCGCAGTTGATAAATATCAAAGCTTGTTCCGTAGTATGGAAGGCAGCGGAATAGGTTATTTTTTTA
Organism: Enterococcus sp. HMSC072F02; assembly: GCF_001837725.1. Lineage (NCBI taxonomy): Bacteria > Bacillati > Bacillota > Bacilli > Lactobacillales > Enterococcaceae > Enterococcus > Enterococcus sp. HMSC072F02. The sequence goes on along the minus strand of NZ_KV833953.1, from coordinate 62,303 downwards.
ATCGGTCTCGTAGTGCATCCTCAGACTGTCCCACATGTCGTTCCATCGTATGCCCTTTCCCGCCGTCTGCATACCATTCATCATAGTACAAATCAAGAGGGGAATACCATTCGAATTCATCGCCATCATCGTCATCCCCTTTGAAGTTTTTGATTGCTTCAAGGACGCGGGCAAGACTCAACGCATTCCATGCAGCGCCCATTGCGCCTTCGACTAATGTTTTATCTGTACCATCTTCTACGATGTCTCCAGTTTCTTCATCTAATACACCTCTTCGCCCATCGATCGTGATCGAGTCATCTATTGGGATGGCTGCTTCACTGTAAGCAAAATCGATCGCCCCCCACTGGTATTCTGGAACGGCTACGCGAGTGTCAGCGTACACGAACTTTCCTGTTGCATCAAGGACAACCGTTTGTCCGTATAAGGTAGCGATTATACCAGAAGGATCGAAGCTCAATCCGTTTTCAGTCGGTGCCAAGACTTCCGCTAAGTTCTTTTGTATATCGGCAGTGCGTGTATGATAGGCTTGCGCCATTTGCTGAGCGGTCTGGACAGCGACTTCTCTTGAGGGTGTTTCGATCACCCCAAATTCAAAAGTGGTGTTTTGCTGGATGTATTCCAGAAAGTCTTCTTGAGTCGCGATCTGGCTCATCAAGACAGACATCGGGACACTTAATTCGACTTCATGGACAAAGGAACCGTGACTACCCCGATGGCCATAATTATGACCGGAGATCGTTAGTAATGTTGTATCACTGCCGACTCGAGTTTCCATGACACGAACCATTTCCAGTAAGAAGAATTGATCTTCAATGAACATTCGATCAGCTACCGAGGCATCACGTCCGATCACACCAGTCCGAGCCGTTTCAGTAGAAAGAGAACCATAAGAGATCAGTTTACGAAAAGCCGGATGGTCATTGATCGAAAAGCGATAAGCACCATGATCCGTTGTTCCTGTCAAATATTCCCGCATCAATGCATGACTGGTCACGTCTTGCGCGTATCTTTTTTGCAGACCTTGCGAGAAATTATAGGTACTAGTAGTAGAATCAATTCCCGAAGTGGCAAAAGCGGCCAATTCTTGTTGCAGGGCAGGATTATTGGAAGATAATTCATACAAGCTCGCATTCGTTTTGAGTAAGTCTGCAGTGGCGACGCCTAAGGAGGAACCTAATTGGTAAAAACTATAACCAAGTCCTGCTCCTAGGATAGCAGAAACTACTGCAGCAGAAGCAGGGAGGGAAACCAATGCAGAACTTAATGTAGCACCAACAGCAGAAAAAGGAGAGAGAAAAGAGGAGAAACTGACGCCACCGGTTAAAGGAACCAATGCTGCGTTGTGCGGATCTGGTTCTTGGGTAGTGACAGGGATACGAGAGATAGACGGGAGTTCAGGAACAACTTCGGTCGTCGCATGTTGTTCTGCTTTAATCGTATACGTTTCTTGGGCGTGCGTTTGGACAGGCGTGGCAGCAAATGGCAGAAGTGTCAACACAACAAAAAACAAATGAGTGAGTTTTTTCATGTTTTCTCCTTTCAAGAACACGTGCGGCTGATCGACAAGGGGGTCTTTTGCACCTCCGTTCATTCGTATTCGCTTACACATTTAATTATTCTTGAAAAAACAAAAGAATACAAGGCGTAATAGAAAAATCAATTTAAAAAAATGTTTTTTACATTATTGGTGTTTCCTTCGTGTATTCTCATGGAAGACAGTAGTTATGTCAAATAATCGTTTGTTTTGGATGCATAATCGTTCACACAACTGATAAAGAAAAAGAAGGGGTAGATTTATTTATTTTAATATTAATGTTATTTAATATTTGCTTTTAAAACTTATAAAAATAACATATTTTATGTAAAAAACTGACCATAGGATAAATGGTCAGCAAATTCAGTGATTTAACTAAGTTTCGTGCTTTCTAAAGGAACAACTGTCTCTCTTTTGATCAAGCGATGAGGGATGACCAAGCGTACGCCGCTACTTAATTCTTCATGGATCAGTTCACGCAGTTTTTGCATAGCGACACGTCCTAATTCGGAGATATCGATATCGATGCTTGTAAGGTAAGGATGTGTCAATGTTGAGAAGATCGAGTTGTTGAAGCTAATGACGGAAAGTGTCTCTGGAATGACATAACCATACATTTGTGCCAACTGCATCGTGCGAAGGGCGAAGATATCGTCAATGACTACCAATGCTGTGGCTTCGTTTTCTTTCAACGTTTTCTCAAAGGTCAGATAATCTTCTGTATGTTCCAGTACTACACTGGAAAACGCAGGAAAATCAGCCATCATCATCGCTTTTTGATAACCGAAATATCGTTCGAAATACAAACTCTCATGAGTCGTATTCGTCACGAATAGGATATTCTTATGTCCGTTCTGAATCAAAAATTCTGTTGCTTGTTTGCCTAGAAGTTGGTTGTCATTATCTACATAAACGATTTCGTTTTCGTGATGATAAGGCTGTCCGATCAAAGTGAAAGGGATATGGTTTTGGTATAAATAATCAATGACAGGGTCTTGACTATCTGAATACACTAGAATAAAACCATCTACTTGTTTTTGTAGATGCATACGCTGGACGTTCTCTAACAGTAAATCAAAATTTTTAGCAGTAGCAATCGCTGTCGTCATATCATAATTCCGCGCTTCTTCGTTGATTGCTTCCATGATCTCAAGATAAAAGGGATTCCCGATCCGCTCTTTTGAATCAAGAGGGGGTAAGATCACGCCGATGGCACTGGAAATGCGTTTTCCTAGATTGCGGGCAGTCATGTTAGGAACATAACCTAGTTCATCCATGATTTTTCGGACTTTCTTCTTTGTTGCTTCGGAAATACTAGGATGATCATTGATAACACGAGAGACGGTCGAGGTAGCAACACCGGCTTTTTTCGCCACATCTTTTACGGTAATAGCCATGATAAAAACACCTTTCTCTTGTTATTGTGCAGAGAACCGATAAATCGTCTGACTGATCCGTTCTTGACCAGGATGGAGGTTGATCGATCCAAAGTTGGGGAAATGAACGATATCAGGGATTTCTTGCGGTTCGATTGCTAATCCGTAGTTTGAATGCATCTGTTTTCCGTTGACAGAGAAATCAGCTTCAAATCCAGTCGTAGAAAATAATACCATACTTTTATTGGAAGTTGCTATAGTCATTTGACGACCAGAATGCTTCTCGAATAATTGTAAGGAAGTTCTGGAAAGCCTAGGATGATGCAAAAGAAATACATCATCTAGTCCAGCTGGATAACAAGCAAGGATTTCTTGCAGTGTTGGAGATTTTCTAAAGTCGATGGGCAGGTCTTCTTTTTTCGTCCAATTTCCAGTAGGTAGTTTTTCTTGATCTAATTCAAGTATACCATCTAAGAAGACTGTTAACTGATGGTCATAGATGTCTCTTTTTCCATTTCCTGAAAGGTTGAAGTAGGCATGATTGGTCGGATTGCAGATGGTTTCGACCAGGCTACTGGCAGAGGTCGTCATCTCTAACTCGTTTTTTGTCAAACGGTAAGTGATCGTAGCAGTGATTGGTCCTGGATAGGTAGAAAATTCATCTTTTAAGTAAAAGACCACGCCTATTGATGAAGGAGTTTTGAAAACTTCTACTTCCCAATACTGGAAAGACCAGCCTTTCGTGCCACCGTGGATATGGTGTGGTCCGCAGTTTTTTTCCAATCTATGCTCACCCCAAGAAGCATCTCGGATCCTTCCAGCTACAGGTCCGACAGTTGCGCCAAAAAAGCTTTTATCTGTTAGAACATCTTCGAAACGATCGTAAGACAATAAAATATTTTCTGATTTTCCTTCTTTGTCTGGCGCGAAGATTTGATGCAGGCGGGCACCATAGTTGAGAAGAACGACTTCTAAATAGTCGTTCTTCAACGTGATTTTCTTTATTTCAGTCTCTGGAACTGGTACGACGGAGATTTCTGGATTATCCATGGTCATGCCACTTTTCTTTCAAGTAATCGATCGTAAGAAAAGTCGTATCAGGGACAAGCGGGATCTCCTCTCCAAGGTCTTCAGCACGTCCCACGCCAATTGGTTGGGCACCACTTGAGAGGATGGCTTGGATACCAGCTTGCGCGTCTTCGATCCCGATACATTCTTCTGCTTTTAGTCCGACAGCTTTTGCTGCAAGGAGAAAGATATCTGGCGCAGGTTTTCCGTTTGCTGCTTCTGCCGGGTCGGCAATAGCGTCAAAGTAAGGTGTGAGACCCATTTTTTCAAGTAGGAAAGGCCCATTTTTACTTGCAGAAGCAAGAGCGATCTTGATTTTTTCTTCTTTTAAAGAATCTAGTAAAGGGACGACCCCAGGGAAGACATCTTTTGGTTCGATCGTCTGGATCATCTCTAAATAATAATCATTTTTTCTTTTTGCTAATTCTGCAAATTCTTCCTTTGAAAAAGAGTGTTCTTTTCCGCCATAAGCTAAAAGCAAAGAGAGAGAGTCTTCTCGGCTAACGCCTTTTAGCTGTTCGTTGAATGTACGGTCGATCGTAATGCCGATTTCCTGACCAAGCTTTCGCCAAGCACGATAATGGAATTCGGCAGTATCGGTAATGACGCCGTCTAAATCGAACAATACCCCTTTAAACATTTGCTTCCTCCTTTCTTAGCGTTATTTCTAGGCGATCCTCTAAAGTGTAAGACTGTTCATAGACGAAAAGTTCCAGAGGCATACCTTCTAATAACTCGAAAGTAACTTGTTCATCTGTAACTGAGATGAATAATAAACGTCCGCGATAATTGATATGGAAAGAATAAGCATTCCAGGTTTTTGGCAGAAATGGTGCGAATTTCAATTGATCATGGGCGGTTTTCATTTGTGCAAATCCTTGGACGATCGACAACCAGCTGCCAGTCATGGAAGTGATGTGCAAGCCGTCTTCTGTGTCGTTATTGTAATTATCCAAATCCAAGCGAGCTGTTCGTTGGTACATTTCTACAGCTTTGTTTTCCATTCCTAATTCTGCTGCTAAAATCGAATGGATACTTGGGGAAAGGGAAGACTCATGGACAGTCATTGGTTCATAGAAATCAAAGTTTTTTTGTTTTTCTTCTTTTGTAAAAGTATCGTTGAAGAAATAAATCCCCTGTAATACATCTGCCTGCTTGATGAAGCAAGATCTAAGGATTTTGTCCCAAGACCAATGCTGGTTCAGAGGAAGATCGCTTGTGGGAATATCGGATACAGGCATGAGATCTTTATCTAAGAATGTGTCATGCTGGACAAAGATCCCCAATTCTTCGTCCACTGGGAAGTACATGTTCTCTGCGATATCTTTCCATTTGGCTAGTTCTTCTTCGCTGATAGTGATAGCAGCTTCTTTTTGATAAGTTAAATAATTTTCTCGCGTGTAACGCAAGACCCAAGCTGCGATCGTATTTGTATACCAATTGTTATTGATGTTGTTTTCATATTCATTTGGTCCAGTCACTCCGTGGATCATGTATTTATTTGCTCGTTTTGAAAAATGGACACGGTCTGCCCAGAAGCGGGCGATTTCTGCTAAAACTTCTAGACCTTCATTTTTCAAATATTCTGTATCACCGGTGTAATTCGTGTAATTGTAGATTGCATAGGCGATTGCACCATTTCGATGAATCTCCTCGAAAGTGATTTCCCACTCGTTATGACATTCGACGCCAGTGAAGGTGACCATAGGATAAAGCGCGCCTTTTAATCCTTGCTGCTGAGCGTTGTGGATCGCTTGCGGCAGCTGGTTATGCCGGTATTTCAGAAGATTCTTAGTTACTTCGGGTTTGGCTAAAGCGAGATAAAGAGGGACTGCATACGCTTCTGTATCCCAGTAAGTGGCACCGCCGTATTTTTCTCCTGTGAATCCTTTGGGTCCAATATTCAATCGTTCATCTTCGCCGTAGTAAGTAGAGAATAGTTGGAACAAATTGAAGCGAATACCTTGCTGTGCTTCTTCGTCTCCTTCGATGACCACATCGGCAAGCTTCCATCGTTCTGCCCAAGCCGCTGTTTGTTCTTCTTTTGCTTGGATATAACTGTTTGTCTGATTTGCTAATTCTGAGAGGGCTTTTTCTGCTTGCTGCGCTTCTGGGATATCTCGACTAGTAAGAACGATGATTTCTTTCTCTACTGTCCATGTCTCGCCTTGAGATAATTCAGCAGACAGGCAACCATGTAAGGCTAAAGTATCTTCGTGATAGTCAGGAACGACTGCTTTTCCGTTAACGAAATGACGCATTGCTGCAGTAACAGTGAATTGTTCGATCCCAAAGTTGTTTGGAATAGTTTTAGTTGTCAAATAGCCGATTTCTTCTATGGTTCCACGATCGATCTCATTCCAAAAATGTTCATCATAGTTGCTGTCTTCGTTTTGGACATTTCCATCCAATTTCGATACGAGGTCGACTGTTCCATTACCTTCAAGCATTTCTATAGTCAAATGGATGTAAGCCGCTTCTTTTTTGATAATGCTCAAAAAACGTTCAAATGAAATACGTACTTTATTAGTAGAAGTAGTGATTGTGAATGTACGAGATAGCACACCGTTTTTCATATCTAGTTCCCAATAAAAATCTTCTGGTTCCAAAGAAGCCAAGTCGATCAGCTGATCGTTGATCGAAATATCTATTGCGATAAAGTTCAAGGCATTGATCACTTTTCCAAAGTACTCTGGATAACCGTTTTTCCACCAGCCGACACGTGTCTTATCAGGATACCAGACACCTGCCAAATAAGTACCTTGATGGTGATCCCCTGAGTAAGTTTCCTCAAAGTTCCCACGCATCCCCATATAACCGTTTCCAATACTTGTCAGAGATTCTTGCAGTCGAAGATTTTTTTTATCTAATTGGGTCGTGCTTATTTTCCATGGATCAATAGCAAATAGTCGTTTGATCTGTTTCATTGTTCTCCTCCTAATGAGCTGTTTTATACGTTCATAATAAACGCAACCGATTGCGCAAGTCAATAGACAATAAGAAATATTTCATAGAAAAAAGCATAAAAATAAATTTTTTTCGAGCTATTTATAGAAGGAAACTTATGTACTATAGGGTTTGAAGAATGGTATAGACAGAAGAATGAAAAATAAAGCATTTACAAAAAAGAAAACGCACGCTATAATACATTTAACGAAACCGATTGCGTAAAGGAGCTAAACGGAATGAAAAAGATATTTAGTTTTGAGTTTTGGCAAAAATTTGGAAAGGCTTTAATGGTTGTGGTGGCAGTGATGCCGGCAGCTGGATTGATGATCAGTATAGGGAAATCAATTCCTTTGATCAATCCTGAGTGGACGCCGCTTGTTACAACGGGCGGAGTAATAGAAAATATTGGTTGGGCAATTATTGGTAATCTTCATATTTTATTTGCTTTAGCAATAGGAGGAAGTTGGGCAAAAGAACGAGCAGGTGGGGCATTTGCTGCTGGGATCTCATTTATTCTGATCAATCGGATCACTGGGGCCATCTTTGGTGTCACAAGCGACATGCTTGCGAATGAAGACGCGTTTACTCACACTCTTTTCGGTACGAAGATTATGGTTAAAGGGTTCTTTACAAGTGTGTTGGAAGCACCAGCTTTGAATATGGGTGTATTTGTAGGGATCATCGCTGGTTTTGTCGGGGCAATGGCTTATAATAAGTACTATAATTATAGAAAATTGCCGGATGCTTTGTCTTTCTTCAATGGAAAGCGCTTTGTTCCGTTTGTCGTTATCTTATGGTCAACGATTGTGGCATTGATTCTTGCTGTTGTGTGGCCAAACGTACAGGCCGGAATCAATAATTTTGGTTTATGGATTGCAGAATCCCAGGAAAGCGCACCGATTCTAGCACCGTTTTTATTTGGTACATTGGAACGTTTGCTATTACCGTTCGGATTGCATCATATGCTGACGATTCCTATCAACTATACACAGCTTGGCGGATCGTACGAGATTCTATCAGGTGCACAGGCAGGAACACAAGTTTTTGGACAAGATCCGTTATGGTTAGCTTGGGCCACTGATTTAGTGAATCTTAGAGGTGCAGGGGATATGGCGCAATATGAATTTGTGCTGCATAACTGGACACCGGCCCGTTTCAAAGTAGGACAAATGATTGGTTCTTCGGGTATTTTGATGGGGATGGCATTTGCGATGTACCGTAATGTCGATCCTGATAAGAAAGCAAGATATAAATCAATGTATTTTTCAGCAGCGTTAGCTGTCTTTCTAACAGGTGTAACAGAACCATTGGAGTTCATGTTCATGTTTGCGGCTGTACCATTATATGCCATTTATTCAGTCATTCAGGGAGTGGCATTTGCAATGGCAGACATTTTACCATTGCGGGTCCATTCATTTGGAAATATCGAATTGCTGACGCGGACACCGTTAGCTATCAAAGCGGGTCTAGGTGCAGATCTTATCAACTTCGTGTTATGTGTAATCGTTTTTGGTGTTGTTACTTATTTCTTAGCAAATTTCTTAATCAAAAAATTCAACTTTGCTACACCTGGGCGTAACGGAAATTATGACAATGACAGTGAAGAAACCACTGTATCTAACAGTGGAACAGGAACAGCAGATCAGCAAGTGGTCCAGATCATTCATTTGTTGGGCGGAAAAGAAAATATCAAAGATGTCGATGCCTGTATGACTCGTTTACGTGTAAGTGTAAACGATCGGGAAAAAGTTGGGACTGAAGAAGCCTGGAAACGAGCAGGAGCAATGGGGCTAATCGTCAAAGACAATGGAGTCCAAGCAGTTTATGGACCAAAAGCAGATGTCTTGAAATCAGATATCGAAGATTTGTTGCAATCAGGAGCAGAGATTCCAGAGCCGCAAATGGTTTCTACAGGAAATGGACAAGCAGATAGTAAGCATTACTTAGGTATAGAACAAGAACTAGTTTCCGCAGCTTCTGGGGAAGTGATTCCATTAGCTGAAGTAAAAGATCCAGTATTCTCACAAAAAATGATGGGTGATGGCTTTGCTGTTATTCCAACGTCAAGAGAAGTTGTTGCGCCGATCGCTGGAAAAGTTACAAGTATTTTCCCTAGCAAACATGCAATTGGGCTAGAAACGAAAGATGGCGTCGAAGTTTTGATCCATATGGGGATTGATACAGTCCAAATGAATCAGTCAGCTTTTGAGATTGCTGTCAAAGAAGGACAAGAAGTAGGAACAGGAACGAAATTAGCTGAGATGAATCTTGAGGTGATCCAAAACGAAGAAAAAGATCCAACGATCATGATCGTATTTACGAATGATAAAGTGGAAGAAGTAGTGATCAAGCAAGTAGGGACAGTGGCAGCTGGTAAAGTGATCGGCTCCATTAAAATATAAGGGGAGGTTGTGAAATCAGCGCCCTGACCTGAGTATTAGAGAGGCAAAACGGAAAAATAGTTCCTCATATTTTGCCGTTTTTTGAGCTAATACCGAAGGTCAGCTGATTGAACACTGTTTACTGGGGAGGTTGTGACAAAATTTTGTCACAACCCCTTTTGTTTCGAAATGAAAAGAAGGAGAAGAACCATGAAATTCATGACATTGAACACACATAGCTGGCTTGAGCCAGAACCAGAGAAAAAATTACAGGAATTAGCAGAGAAGATCCTGTTAGAAGATTATGAAGTGATCGCTTTACAAGAAATCAACCAATTGCTGGAATCTGAAGAAGCAGACCCTCCAAAACTAACGAAGTTCTGTCCAGTAGAGAATCAAGTTCCTATCCGCAAAGATAATTTTGCCTACTGTTTAGTCCAGCTTTTAAAAGAACAAGGAAAAGAGTATTTTTGGAGTTGGGAAATGAGCCACATCGGTTATGATAAATATGAAGAAGGAAATGCGCTGCTTACGAAAAGACCATTGGAAAGTCAGGTCCTCACCGTCTCCGAATCTCAAAAGAAAGAAGATTATCGGACGCGCAAGATCTTGATTGGAAAAACAAAGATAGATGATCAAGATATTTATGTCTCTAGCTGCCACTTTTCTTGGTGGACAGATAAAAAAAGCGGCTTTTATTTTGAGTGGAAAAACTTGGAAAACTACTTTTTTGAAACACGCGCACCACTTTTTTTCCTAGGTGATTTCAATAATCCAGCAGATTCTGAAGGTTATCATATAGTAAAGGAAAGTGGTCTTCTTCTTCAAGATTCGTATGTTATCGCGAATGAAAAAGGCAAGGCTGCTACTGTGGAAAAGAAGATTGATGGTTGGGAACAAAATACAGAAAAATTGCGTATAGATTTCATTTTTGTCCCTGAAGGAGTACAAGTAAAAAAATATCAACGGATTTTTGACGGGATCGATAGCCCAATCATCAGTGATCACTATGGGGCTGAAATCGAAATAGATGGACGATGAACGAACAAAAATATGACACAAAAAAACTAAACAAAATAAAACTCTCCGATCGATCCTACCGTTCGGAGAGTTTTTTTGATTGGATGTATCATCCGTTTTGACTAAGCATGTAGATGCTTGTATCTATGATAAATAAATAAGCACAGCAAGGTAAACCAGCCAATCAAAGTAAGAGAAAGAATGAAATAGAAATAGATTGGCGTTCGATAGTGAAGCGTGAGCTCGTTGATCCCTTTTTGCTGATTCACAATTGGGGTCCCGATATCCGTTAATTCATAATCAGTCAATGTTTTTCCATTTTGCTGTAGTACAGTCCGATCATAAACGATAACAGGGATATGAACCGTTTTGTCCCCAGTATTTTTCCACTTGATTGTCAAAAGACCGCCTGGATGTGTTTTTATGAAAGTTGTTTCGTTTTCTAATATTTCTTCGTTATATCGGTCGTATTTGTTGTCTTTTGTCTCCTTATAGATTGGGAGATAGTCAGGGGTGGTTTTTTGGAAAACGAATAAGCTGGTAGACATATCTTTACTGAAGAATGTTTTCCTTGCTTCTTCCGGTGTATCGAAGAGATAAGTATGTCGACTGACAAATGTTTCATTCTCCCACTTTTCTAGATGCTGGTATAAGTTTTGGATCGTCTGTGCAGAAAAAATAAGAATACCCAATATACCTAAAAGACGGAACCACTTTTGCTCAGACCATTGATTTAGTGATAGGGCAAGGTAAAGCAGAAGCAATAGCGTAAATGGGACGAAAAATCGAAATGGAAATTGAATTAAGCTAATAAAAGGTACATTTTTTTCGATCAATGTCGTCCATGGAATCAAGCTAGTAGAAAGAAAAAAGAAAACAAGACTTGTATACAACACGATTTTTTGGAACAAGGTGTTCTTTTGTTGAAAGAAAATAAAAAGAAAAAAACCTGACAATATCAATATCGGAAAGGCTTTAGGGTAATGAAGCCAATAACTGCCATCTAGGTCAATCGCCTTTTGACTCATTTCTCTGTTAACAAAGGGGGGAAGAATCTTATTCCCGCTGTAAACAATAGCTAGTCCTGCCCAAATATTTGCTGTCAGGACAAAATAAAGCAAGACCGACTTGATCAGTTGAAGCAGTGCTTTTCCTTTTTCAGTCTGGTTAAAAAAGTAATAAAGATAAAAAGGAATATACATCAAGGCTAACATGATCGAAGACAGCAGATGAATCTGCGTCATAAGTCCAACTGAGATCGCAACTTTGATCACAGGAAACTTTTTATGAAGGACGAAATCAACAATAGGGATCATGCATAAAGGATAGAAACAAGTCCCCCAACTAGTGAATCCTTGATTGATAGACCAATATTGAATAGAATACGTACTCATGAATAAAACGGCTACTGGTACACTTACCCAGTTCCGAACATTGACATATCTCAGTAAAATCAGCATAGAAAATCCTGAAATAAGATAAAGAATGAAGCTTGAAAGAATCTGATAGTGAAACCAACTACCTGCAAGCAACACGATCAATCCTTGTAAATAAGCAAAAAATGGGCCGTAAACGGCATTAACGATCCTACCGCTTTGCTGGAATCCATAAAGGGAAGGAAAATAATGGAAATCCCCATGTTTGATTTGTTGTGCAGTATCGTAGAACCGATTGTAATGGAAGGGGGCATCAGCACCCAAAATTAGTTTATGTGTGAATAAATGAGGCATGAGAAATACCAAAGCAATGAAAAAAATTGCTAAAAACGGGCCATATTTTTTCAATTGTCGAACTCCTTTGCAAACTTTAGATAAATTCATCATATATCCTATGCGATAGGGAGGCAAGAAATTAGAAAATTCATGAAAATATTTATGAATTTTACAAGAAAAACACAAGTGAAATTTCTAAGGAGAGAGGATGTGACAAAGCCATGTCGCCTCCCTTGTTTTGGGTAATAAGCTCACTAGCCTAGAAAATATGAAAAGCTATTTTCTGACTAGCGCTCTTATTACTCAAAGCATAACGCAGTTTTCACAACCACTTCCTTAAGCGGTCTTCAAAAGCTTGCATCTGCGGTAATAAGCCCAACCAAACGAAAAATATGAGGAGCTATTTTTGTTTGGTTGTTCTTATTACTTGATGCAGGACAGCTTTTTCACAACCTCTGATTCACGGTGTTCCAGAAGTAGCTTCTTCAGAAATCTCTTCTTATTTCTTGAAGCTAACCACTTCTGTCACAACCTCATCGGCTTTCATTTTCTATTTTTTTCCTGAACCCATATAATAAAAGAAAGAACAAAAAAACTTGCAAGGGAGGAAACATGTGAAGCAGAGAAAGCAAAAACAGTCTCGTCGGCTTTTGTTTCGTTTATTTTTATTGATATGTATCGCCGTAGGGTTATTAATCGCTTTGTATCCATTTTATGTGGATTCTTTAAATAGTCTTATGGATCAAAAACGAATGGAACAAGTACAAAAACGAACCGCAGCCGAAAATGAAGCGCAACGAAAGAAAATGGAGGAGCAAAACCAACGATTAACTGACCAAGGATTCAATCCTGGGGCTGATCCTTTCGATGAACAGAACAGAAATGAAAGCACGACATCCAGCCAATTAGAGGAATGGCTGATCGGAAGTGTCAATATACCTAAAATCCAAATAAGTATTTCACTTTATGACCGGCTTAACGGCATGATTCTTGAGAATGGAGCAGGCGTCTTACAAGGAACTTCTTTCCCACTTGGTGGAAATTCGACGCATTCAGTGATTTCTGCTCACAGCGGGTTACCCAATCGACGATTATTTACCGAGTTAAATCGCTTAGAACACGGAGATACGTTTATTTTGACTGTTTTGGGGGAGAAATTGGCTTATCAAGTTGAAAATATACAAGTGGTACTGCCAGATGACACGTCTGTTCTAACGATTGAAGAAGGAAAAGACTTAGTCACCTTGCTTACATGTACACCATATATGATCAACACGCATCGTTTGCTAGTGACGGGACATCGGATTCCTTATAGTGAATCGGTAAAAAAGGAAGAAGAAAAAGGAAATCAGGAAAGAAATTTGCGACAGTTGCTTATTCTTGCAGGAACGATAATAGCTGTAGTCATACTGTTACTGTTTATTGGTCGATTGATTTATCAGTATCGGTTAAGTAAAAAAGTGCTTGATTTTTCATTTATTATAAGTGATTCAGCAGGAAATCCAGTAAATGGTGGCTCATTTATTTTGAAACATAAGAAAAAAAACACTTACTAGAAATGGTGTGCCGTTTTCAGTGCAAAGCGATCATTATGGGAAAGTCAAGCTGGATCAATTGCCTGGTGGGACTTATCGAATCGTATCAGTTGATGATCCTAAAGTCGCTGCATCTTTTGGTATCAGAAAATTAAAACAAGAAAAGATGTACTTTTTTGAGGGGCGAAAACTAGTGAAAGAACTTCAAAAAAATGGTTTTTGGTTTAAACTCAATGACTAAGTAAGGAGAGAAAAAATGATTCGTACAACAACAGAGTTGTCTGCTGAAGAACTGGAAACTGTTCTATCGATTTGGCTGCATGCTAATTTGGATTCTCATGGATTCATCTCACCAACTTATTGGGAGAATCAAGTAGAATCTGTTAGGAAAGCTTTACCAGATGCGGTGATTTACTTAGCAGAAATAGATCAAGAAATCGTCGGTTTTGCTGGGGTGATCGATCAGTTCATCGCAGGAATCTTTGTAAAAAGGGAATACCGGCAACAAAGAATCGGTACGCAACTAATGAAAAAAATAAAAGAAACCAATAAAACATTGACTTTGACAGTTTATCAAAAAAATCAATCAGCTATTCATTTCTATCTTTTACAAGGCTTTACCGTTCAAATACTGCAAAAAGATGAAGCAGTAAATGAGGAGGAGCTTGTGATGCAATGGAATCAAACCACTGATTTTTGATGAACAGAATAACGAAATAATGCTCCCAGCCTATTTTTTTGCTGGGAGCATTATTTCATTTTGAAGTCACTATTTTAACTGTGTGAAGATGCAGGTTACAATCTTTGATAAACAGTGTTCAAAAGCTTGCATCTGCG
>NZ_KV833953.1:1583-47788 GCF_001837725.1 Enterococcus sp. HMSC072F02 | reverse complement strand
TTTTCACAACCTCTCCACTAAACAGTGTTCAATCAGCTGCTTCTCGGTAATAAGCCCACTAGCCTAGAAAATATGAAAAGCTATTTTCTGACTAGCGTTCTTATTACTCAAAGCGTAACGCCGATTTCACAACCTCTCTTTCACAACCTTATTTTACTCGTTTATAATTTTCATCGAAATATTTTCCGCTACGGATATCATCAGGCATTCCATCATATGGTGCTTCACTAATAACATCTTCATTGTCTATACCTGCATCACCCATATAAGTGATCGTAGCAAATTCAGGAACAAGTAATTTTGGATAAGTTTCATATTTTTCACGAGCTGCTTCCATTTCTGCGATATGTTCATTTTGGAAAGTAACAGTGATTTCTGGATGTTCTTCAACCCATTTAGGGAAAAAGATCATTCCGTGAAGTTTCTTTTCATTTGGCATAAAGTCTAATGCAACGTCTGTCCCTGTTGGTTCTGTCCAAGTAATTTTGAATACGCCATCTGTCAATTTAACGATATCAGCTTCTTGGTCTTTTACCCAACGACCTTTGACCATTCCGCCGTGGATACGGTAATCGACAGTATGGTCATTTTTTGCATACCATTCATATTCCCAACCGTTGTCATACGTATAAATAAAGTGAGTTCCAATAAAATCTTCCAATTCTTTAAATTCTTTCATGTTTAAGCATCTCCCTCTAAATTAAAACATGTAATAAACTACATGTTTTTGATTACTTGTTTATGATAGAATGGATTTAAAGATTTGTCAAGGAGGAAAAACTGATGGCAAGAAAAAATACACTTCGCTATATTTTATTAGGATTATTAAGTAAGAAGCAGATGACAGGATATGAATTGAATCAATCATTCAAAAATGAAATAGGAGAATTTTGGCAAGCAAAACATAGTCAGATTTATCCTGAGCTGGCAAAAATGGAAGAGCAAGGAATCATTCAGCATCAAGTAGAGATCACAGGCGAAAAATTGGAAAAAAAAGTTTATGAATTAACAGAAGAAGGGAAGGAACAATTAGCAGAGTGGATTCATACACCGACCAATGAACTGCCGGTTAATCGAGACGAATTCGTTTTAAAATTGTATTTCGTCAAAGACGTAAATGATCCGGCATTAGTAGAAATTATCCAGCAGCAACGTGATCTTCATGAAGAAAAACGCCTTCATCTATTAGAGCGGAAAAAAACAATCTTTCCTACAGAAAAAGAAAAACATGAAAATTACGGACATTACTTGATTTTAGCGCATGCGATCAATCGGGAAACAGAATATGCAAGTTGGCTGACAGATGTATTGGAAGAAGAAAACAACCGAAAAAAATAAACTAAAAAATATCCGAACAGTGATGGATGCTTCCTTTCTATATGAAAGAAATGCAGATCACCGTTCGGATATTCTTATGTTCAAGCAGGCTTTTTCTAAGTGTTATATGTATCATCTACTTTTTAAAAAGTCTGATGTTTAGGAGATTAGCGGAGCTTAGAGTTCTTTTAACAGCTGCTCGTAGTCAGCTTTTTCATCGACAGGAAGGAGTTTGTAAGACAATTCGTCTGTCTCGTTGTCATGAATGATGTACATCTTCGCATTCTCTTCTTTGAAGTTACCGATTTGTAAAATCGTATAGCGTTCGTCGATCAATTCGATATCTTTGATTGCTTTTGAAAAAACTTTGCGGACATGATGCATTTTCTTTTGTCGGATTTCTGCCTTTTCTGCAGCTTTAGATAAGGTAAATCCGTCATCTAAGTATTTTTTGATCAGTTCTACTTTTATAACTGTAGGCAAACGATATTTTCTAGGACAATTCGCATCAGCTTCGATCGAACGAATGAATCCCTTTTGTTCCCAATACCGTAATTGACGTGGAGACACACCGACGATATCACTTAATTCACTGATGCCAACAACCAATTGATCGTTTTCCAACAAACGTTTAAGGGAAGCCCCAACCATTTTTGTCACTCCTTTTGTCCTCTTACTTTCTTTAATTATATCTGTATTAACTAATGTGTCAAGTAGATTGACAAATGGTGGATTTAGGACTAAAGTATTCTAGTAGTTTCAGAAAAAATTCAGAAAGAAGGAGAAATATGAGTAACAACCAACCCGTAGATATTTACGGAAAACCATATAATCGGACACTTTTAGTTGTTGTCTTATTAATTGGTACATTTTGTACCGTTTTGAATCAGACCTTATTGACGACAGCTTTTCCTACATTGATGAAAGCTTTCGATATTTCAGCGTCTGATGTGCAATGGTTAACGACTGGTTTCTTGCTAGTCAACGGGATCATGATCCCAATAACAGCATGGCTGATCAATAAATTCAGTTCAAGAAATTTATATCTTTCTGCCATGACGATCTTTTTGATCGGAACGATTACTTGTTTTACAGCACCTAATTTTAGTACATTACTAATCGGTCGCTTGATCCAAGCTTGCGGTGTGGGAGTATCGATGCCATTATTGCAAAATATCATGTTGTCTATTTTCCCACCAGAAAAAAGAGGATCAGCAATGGGGATGTCAGGAATCGTTATTGGGCTTGCTCCTGCTTTAGGCCCTACATTATCTGGTTACATCATTGATAACTACCATTGGCGTGACTTGTTTGGTATGGTACTGCCAATCGTTGTTCTTGTCTTGGTTTTAGCATTCTTCCTAATGAAAAGTGTTATTCCATTGTCAAATCCTAGCATTGATATTTTATCAGCTATTTTGTCAACGATTGGATTCGGTAGTTTGCTTTATGGATTTTCTAGTGTAGGTGATGATGGCTGGGGAAGCTTGAAAGTAATTGGTTTCTTAGTCGTTGGTGTGATTTTCATCGCCTTGTTCTCATGGCGTCAATTACATTTGGAACATCCATTCTTGGAGCTTCGTGTATTCAAATCATCTACATTTACGATTGCAGCTGTTTTAGCCGGTGTAACGAATATGGCGATGGTAGGGGCAGAAATGGTCGTGCCGTTGTATATCCAAAACATTCGCGGAGAATCAGCATTCCATTCTGGCTTGATGTTGTTGCCAGGTGCTTTGATCATGGGGGCTATGATGCCTGTTACAGGTGCGATTTTCGATAAATACGGCGCGAAACGTTTAGCCATTACAGGGATGTTCATTTTGACAGCCGCAACTGCACCATTTGCTTTCTTGACAAAAACGACTCCAGTTTTATATATCGTGATCCTTTATGCGATCCGTATGTTTGGGATCTCCATGGTCATGATGCCGGTAACGACTTCTGGTATGAATGCATTGCCAAATAACTTGATCAGTCACGGGACAGCGGTAAATAATACATTCCGTCAAATTGCAAGCTCGATCGGTACAGCTATTTTGATCAGTGTGTTGACGAATGTGACAAAAGCAAATATCCCAAGCAAATCTGTATTGGACAATACACCATTAGCTTATAAAGATCAGGCAATTAATGCCACACTGTCAGGTTACCATGCCGCGTTTATCGTAGCGATCATCTTTGGGATCCTTGGCTTTATTATTGCCTTTTTATTGAAGAAAAAAGAACCTGTTCTAACGAAAGCGGGGGATAATGCATGATTATTGGAGTTTTGATTGTCAGCTTGCTTGCTTTTGCTTTAACGAACGTGTTCGCTAAAAAAACATGGCAAACCTTTTTATCTTTGATTTTCGGACTACTCTTCGTCGCTTCACTAAGTTTGATCGTCGCTAATTTGTCCAATCACTTTGGAATGGAAAAAGTAACGGAAACGAAAACAGAAAAAATTGTTTCCAGTGCTGATTCCCAAGGAGCAGATATGCTTTTGTATAAAGCTTTAGGGAATGGAAAAGAAAAAGTGTATCTTTACCGAACGAATGAAAAACAAGAGAAACCAAAAGCAACTGGTACGGATAACGAAACAAATAAAGTAGAAAAGACAGACGGCGATGCTGAAAAAGTGACGAAAACTACTTATTGGGAATACAAAAACGATATGTATAAATTCTGGTTCAATATTGCTGATAACAATCACGAATATGACAGCCGAGTGAATACATTCAAAATCCCAGAGACATGGGTAGAATTAAGTACGGACCAAGCAGCCAAGTTAGCTGAATTAGTGAAGAAACAGCAAAGTACGATGGAAAGTGAAGCAAAAGCTTATGTGCAAGACGGTATGGTAAAAGCAATGACTGAAAATCCGCAAATGAGCAAAGCAGAACAAGAACAACGTACGAAAGCCTTAACTGCTGAATTCCAACAACAAGCATTCGCGAAATTAGTGAAAGAAGCAAAAGGCGAATAATATTTTGAACACCGTTTAAGGAAGAGGTCGTGAGCCTGCCGTTTCACTCTGAGTCACAAGGAGCAATTTCAAAAAACAGCTTCTCATGTTTATTGAATATTGTGACTTGTGACCGAGGAGTTGGTAGGAGAACACCGTTTATTCGAAAAAAGGAACTGCGACAAGACTTTTGTCACAGTTCCTTCTTTTTTTGCTATACTAGATATAAAAAATAGGAGAAATAAAATGAGGAAAACTTATTCTTTTGAATCAAAAATCTATGCTTCCGAAGTCGGCAAGGGTGGCGCATATATTGTTTTTCCATATGATATAAGAGAAGAATTCGGTGC
The DNA here is from genome assembly GCF_001837725.1 of Enterococcus sp. HMSC072F02. NCBI lineage: Bacteria > Bacillati > Bacillota > Bacilli > Lactobacillales > Enterococcaceae > Enterococcus > Enterococcus sp. HMSC072F02. Next base: position 43,174 of record NZ_KV833953.1, on the reverse strand, counting down.
TGGAAGAGTGAAAGTCCAAGCAACTTTTGACAATGTGCCGTACGAAGGCAGTATCGTGAATATGGGCGTGAAAAATTTAGATGGTTCGGTCTGCTATATCCTTGGACTACGAAAAGATATTCGTAAAAACATCGGAAAAGATATTGGTGATATCGTAGTAGTTACAGTGAAGCAAAAATAAAAACAAGAGGTTATGACAAAAGATGTGTCACAACCTCTTCTTTCATAATGGTTTTTCACCATCTGTATAATAAACTGGTTCTTTGATATGGAAATCTGTTTTTTCCAACCAATCTAAAATCTTGTAACCTAACTCTTCTGACATCGGAAAAGAAGCGTTGATTTGTGCATTGGAGATATGGTCAACATGGATACCGGAAGTGATTGTACAGCTTCCTGGAACGGCATTTTTGATGATCACAGCTATTTTTTCGGCTAAGACATCGTCTTTGTGGAAACGACCATCGTGGCTAGGGAAACGTACAGTTTGGATCTCTGTATCACGAGAAAATGTAGTGACTGTTCCGATATGTGGTGTATCTCCGCCTGTTAAAGTAATCAATAAGTCTTTACCGATTACTTTAACAGCAGCTTGGATCGTGAAACCTAGTTTTGTTACTTCAACTATCGTTTCTTTTTCCATATTAATCACCTTGCCAACGTTTTGAATGTTCATTTACAATCCCAAATTGATCCAAAAGTTTCATTGTATGGTGATCAACAAGATCTTGGATCGTTTGAGGCTGATTATAAAAAGCAGGGATCGGTGGTATGATTTGCACACCTAGTCGTGCTAATTTAGTCAAGTTTTCCAAGTGAATGGCATTTAATGGCGTTTCACGAGGGACAATGACTAACTTTCGTTGCTCCTTCATTGTTACATCAGCAGCACGTGCAATCAGGTTGTCGCCTAAACCAACAGAGATACCTGCGACTGTTTTCATACTTGCCGGTACGATGATCATTCCATCGGTCAAAAATGATCCGCTGGCGACAGCAGCCCCTAGATCTTTGTTTGAATAATGGTAATCAAACAGGCTTTCGAATTCATTTAGGGATAAATCGGATTCCAGCTTTAAGTTCTGTTTTGCCCATGGACTGATGATTCCGTGTGTTTCTACCATCGGATATTCTTTTAGTTTCTTCACTAGGTTGATGGCATAAATGGTGCCCGAAGCGCCACTTACACCAATCACGATTTTTTTCTTCCGTTGTGCCAATTGTTCCATTTTCCGCACTCCTTTTTATGATGTCAAAACAGTTGCAGATCATTCATTATTTCAAATATTTTTCCCAATCTTCTACTTCTTGGAATTTTGCACGTACAAAATGTTATTTCATATCGAAAGGAACTGTACCGTCAAAGATAGTTTTTGCACTCATCCCACGGAAACGAATAGAGCCAGGATTATATTCTGGTAATTCTGATGGGTCCAATGGATGGTTTCTCATTCCTGGGATCACAATGACGTCTTTATCTCCTTGGAACCGAGTGTTGAAAGTCCAAACTACATCGTTCATGTCGAAAATATCAACATCTTCATCGACTAAAATGACTGTCTTCAATTCTTTGAAGGCTGATAAAGCAAGAATAGCTGCTTGGCGTTGGATACCTTCATCCGCTTCGTTTTCTTTACGGATCTGCATGATGGTCATCAATTTACCGCCACCTGCAGGAGGATTGTAGACATTTACTACTTTTCCTGGAATAGCTTTATCAACCAAGGCAAGAATACTTGCTTCTGTAGGAATACCGGCCATAGATACGTGTTCTTCACTTGGACCAATCGTTGTTTGCATGATTGGATTGTCTTTTCGATGAGTAACTGCTTTGACTTTCACTACTTGTACAGCTGGATTAGCATCCCCAGTATAGCCAGGAAATTCTGGCATTGCTTTTCCTGAGTTCGTGTTGATATCTTCTTGCATTGTTTCATTTGGCATGATTTCTGCTTCAATGATAAATTCAGCACGAGCAATACCCACTTCATCGACTGCTACACCATCAACGATTTGAATAGGTTCGTTACGCAAAGCTCCTGCACACCATAGTTCGTTGTAGCCAAGTGGAGTGGTAGGTGGTTCGAAAGTCGTACCAATGGCAATTGCTGGATCTAAACCAATATTGATAGTGATAGGCATTGGTTTATTCAATGCTTCAAATTGTTTTTGGAAGTGACCAATGTGGCGTCCACCAGGCATGATGTACATACCGATCGTATCTTTGTCTTCTAGGACCATACGATGGATCGTTACATCGCTCATTGTTTTTTCTGGATCTGATCCTAAGACTACACCCATCGTGATGTATGGACCTGCATCTTCAGGAGTATTTGTAGGTGCAGGCAAAATGTTGCGAATATCGAAGTCTGCATCGGTAGCTAGATGAACGACTTCTTGTGCTGGAGCGTCTGCTTTGTCTACTTTCACAGGTTTGATTGGATTTTCTACAGCGTCTTTCAAGAAACGACCAAGTGTTCGATAATCATGGTGCAAAATTTCACCTACACGTTTACGACTAGCCATTGTCCCGATGTTCACACGTGTGCCGGGGAAACCTTTGATATTATTGAAAGTCATAGCTGGTCCTTCTTGAGTTGGACGTTTTACTGTACCGCCAGCACCGATATAACGGTAAACACCAGATAATTCTGCTTCAGGATCGATTTCAATATCTGTTTCGTGATATTGACCTGGAAGTGTTTTTAGTTCTTCGATGACTTTTCTTAAATCATACGGTTGATCTGTCATGAAAAATTCCTCCTTAGTTGTCTTTACCTATCTATAGTAAAAGGTGCAAAGGAGGAAAACAATTCAACTTGATTGATAAAATATTCCTTAATGGAATGAATACGTTTTTTGCTAATAGAATAAACTATGATATACTTACAGCGATAAGAAAGCGCATACTAAATGCTGATGGAAGGAAAGTGAAAAAAATGGAGGAGTCGTTTCCTAAAGCAGTAAAAGTAGAAAATATAGCGAATATTTTGAAAGTTACATTTGAAAACGGGGAAGTAAAATACGTGAAATCTCATTGGACAGAAGAGATAACCGATGCCTTGCAATTTGGAAAAAAAGGAAGAGGAAAAAGAAAAAATCTTCTCGCTTTGTCTACTAATATGTGGATTGGGACTGAAGTAACGATTGAAGCAGATGGAACAGTATTCATAAATGGAAAAGACAAATATACACCGCAAGAACTGTGGCTCAAAGGGGAAAACCATATTCCAGAATTATAAATAGGCAAGAGGTTGTGACAGAAGTGGTCAGCTTCAAGAAATAAGAAGGAATATACGAAAATTGCTTCTCAAATTTTTGTGACATTTCGGCTTATTTCCGAAGAAGTTACTTCAAGAACACCGTGAATCAGAGGTTGTGACCGAGGAGTTGGCAAGAGAACGCCGTTTATCGAGAGGTTATGAAAAGCTGTTTATTCGCAAAAAAGAGTGGTGACAAAATTGTTGTCACCACCCTTTGTAGTAATCGGAAAAAACGAATAGCTTTATTCTGCACGCAAAGCGATAGCAGCGTCTTTTTTCGCTGCCATTCGTGCAGGAAGATGACCGCCAAGCATCGTCAATACAGTAGAGACAATCACTAGAATGATCGCATGGACAGGATTTAGTTGCGCAACATTTTTTAGATCCGTCATGCTGTACAAGATGCTATTGATAGGGAATGTAGCTAGCCAGGCAATAAACACACCTAGTATCCCAGAAGAAATACCTAAAATACACGTTTCTGCGTCAAATACGCGAGTGATATCTTTTTTCCGTGCACCTAAAGCTTTTAGTACACCGATTTCTTTTGTCCGTTCAATCACAGATGTATAAGTAATGATACTGATCATGATCATACTTGTTACTAAAGAGATCCCTGCAAAAGCAATGAGGACATAAGTGATAGCATCCATCAATCCGCCAGTCAGTTCAGTCATCGTTCCAGCTAAATCAGTATAAATGATTTTATCTTCATCTGATTTGCCTTTATTGTAATCATCTAAATAATCCAAGATTTTTTCTTTGTCTTCAAAATTGTTCGGATAAATCATGATACTTGAAGGCAAGCTGTCTCCACCTAAATAACTAAGCAATGTTTGTTTGGTACTTTCGTCAACTTTTTCAGTAGTTAAGACATTTACATCACTGTCTTTTTGGGCTTTGACGATTTCTGATTCTTTGTTTTCATTGACGATTTGAGTCGTTAATTGATCACTATAAGCGATTCCTGGTGATAAGAGATTCATTGTAGAAGAAGACTTCACCCGTAGGATTCCTGAAATCTTTAATTCATCTGAAGCATTCTGATACATCGCATCATAATCTGTATTAGGGATAAAATTCCCAGTTGGAAGTTTTGTATAGTAAGTATTGTTGTTTACTAATTTGAATGTTGTACCGACGATCTCATCGAAATAAAGTTTTTCGTCTTCCTTCACATCAAATCCAAGATTTTTCAATGCATTGATATTAGTATTATTGTTGCCGTCTACGATCAGCACGACATCTGTTGCTGAGGCTGGATAACTTCCGGCAAGTAAAGAATAATTATCTTTTAAAAAGTTTTCTTTACTAGTGTCAAGCTGTGTAGGGAAACTTGACACTCCCACCCCTGTCATTGCTGACATCGTGCTAGACAAGGAAAGAGATTCCGCATCAGGGTTTTGATTCGAGAAGCTGACAGGCTGTACTTTGCCATTTACATCACGTAAAAGATTGATTCCTGTTGTACGAGTAAACCCAATATTATTACTTAAATTAGGATCGATGTCTGTTACATAATCGACGTATGTTTGATCGATTTTATTCGTATGCTGTGCCTTGTCTTCTTCGCTGACTTTTGCTGTGATCGTTTTGCTGTCTGGATAATCTGCTTTGCTTGCACCCAATCCAGCATCGTCACGGGTCTGATTAGTCGTTACCTTAGAAATAGTGATCGGAAATTTCGCCATTGTTTCAGCTTGTGTGTTATCGATTTGCTTTTGGAAACCAGAAGAAAGGGAAAGGACGATCGCGATTCCGATGATCCCGATACTGGAAGCAAAGGAAGTCAAGAAAGTACGTCCTTTTTTTGTTCGGATATTGTTGAAAGAAAGCTTCAACGCTGTCCAAAAACTCATCTTCGTTCTGCGCAGGTTAAATTGATCATCTTTTGGTCGTTCGATGTGAGGATGGGAATCTGTTAAGATTTTACCATCAGAAAATTCAATGATTCGGTCTGCATATTGATTGGCCAGCTCAGGATTATGTGTGACCATGATCACTAATTTTTCTTTCGATAACTCTTGGATCAGTTCCATGATCTGAATACTTGTTTCTGTATCTAAAGCTCCAGTTGGCTCATCACACAAAAGGATATCTGGATCATTGGCTAGCGCTCGAGCGATTGCTACCCGCTGCATTTGTCCACCAGATAGCTGATTTGGCTTTTTGTGCATATGATCTGTCAAGCCGACTCGATGCAAAGCATCTTCTGCCCGTTTTCGTTTTTCGTCTTTAGAAACACCACTTAATGTCATCCCAAGTTCAACATTTTCAATAATGCCTAAATGACCAATCAAGTTGTAACTTTGAAAAATGAACCCGATAGAGTTGTTTCGGTAGGCATCCCAGTCGTTGTCCTTGAAGTCTTTAGTAGACTTTCCGTTAATCACCATATCACCGGAATCATAATTATCTAGTCCACCAATCACATTCAGCATAGTCGTTTTACCAGAACCACTAGGACCTAAAATCGCTACGAATTCTTTTTGTCTGAAAGCAACAGACACACCATCCAATGCTTTAGTGGTGGTTTCGCCGACTTTATAATATTTTTTTATATCTTTTAATTGAAGCATAATCACCCTTCTCCCGTATTGAAATATTCGGTATACTAATAAGTATACCAGAACAATAAACGTAGTATACGAAATAAATGTTAACTGAAGATGAACTGCAAGAAAAAATCTAGAAATTTTTCAAAAAACAGAGGGAGAACAATGAATCGTATTTTAATAGTAGAAGATGATCCGCAATTACAGTTGCTTTACCGTTCTGTGTTGGAACGAGCGGGCTTTTCAGTTATCACTGCACTGAATGGAGAGGATGCGCTGAAAAAACTAGAAGCGACACGTATAGAATTGATCATTACAGATATCATGATGCCGAAAATGGATGGCTATGACTTGCTAGACTCATTACGTAGCACCAGATTTGACACACCTGTTCTAATGATTACGGCAAAGGCCGATTTTGAGGATAAGAAACGTGGGTTCAAATTAGGAGCAGATGATTATATGACAAAACCCATCGATGTCAATGAGATGATCCTACGTGTGGAAGCATTGCTTCGACGTTCAAAAATCAATTACAGCAGTAGCTTGATGATTGGACAAACAAAATTAGAGCTGGATACTTATACAGTGTTACAAGATCAGCATTCGTTGATTCTGCCTCAAAAAGAATTTCTGCTTCTGTATAAATTACTGTCTTATCCCAATAAGATCTTCACTCGCCAACAGTTGATGGATGACATTTGGGGATTAGATACGAATACAGAAGAACGAACGATCGATGTACATATCAAACGTTTAAGGACCCGTTTTGAACAGACGGAAGACTTTCAAATCATGACAGTACGGGGATTAGGCTATAAGGCGGTTATTTAAAGATGAAAAAAAAGCTATTTTCACAATTATGGATCTATTTTGCTAGTATCGTCTTCATTTCGATCTTAGTGACACTGCTGTGTTTTCTCGGTTTTATTTTCTTATTGTCTCGGCATTCTATCTCACCTGCTGAATCGGCTGGAAAACCAACGCTATACCCGTTATTCGTCTTTGCAGGGTTCAGTATGATCGTGGGTACAGGAATATCGATTTTTGTTGGGCGGCGTATTCTGCATCCAATCAGTGCACTAGGGACAAATATGAGTCTGGTAGCAACGGGAGATTTTTCGATTCGAATGGATGAGCATCAGAAAGTAGCAGAAGTACAGCAACTGTATAAAGATTTCAATGTTATGGTCCAAGAACTCAATAGTATCGAAACATTGAGGAATGATTTTGTGTCCAGTGTATCCCATGAATTCAAAACACCATTAGCAACGATCCAAGGATATGTACAATTGTTACAATCCCCAAATCTCTCTGACGAAGAACGCCAAATATTTTTATATCGGATTATCGAAAGTATCACGCAGCTTTCACAATTAACAGAGAACATCTTAAAATTGAACAAACTGGAAAACCAGCGTATCCAACTGGAAAAGAAAGAGTACCGATTAGATGAACAAATCCGAGAAGTAATCGTTTTTTTGCAGCCTAAATGGGAGAAAGAACAGCTAGAATTGGATATCGAACTTGCTGCAGTAAATTACACAGGCAATGAAGAGTTTTTGTACCAAGTGTGGTTGAATATCATGGATAACGCCATAAAGTACAATCAAGTCAATGGACAGATTCATATCAAACTATTTGAGACAGCCACAGAGATTGTACTGGAAGTGACCGATTCAGGTGTAGGAATGAATGAAGAGACCAGAGATCGAATGTTTGAAAAATTTTATCAAGGAGATACAAGCCGTCAAATTTCTGGGAATGGGCTAGGACTTTCACTGGTCAAAAAAATTCTAGAACTGCATGATGGACGTATTGATTATAGCAGTATCGAAGGAGTAGGAACGACAGCAATGATACGGTTAAGTAAACAATAGGAAAAAGAATAAAACCCCCTAAAATTCTATTGAAAGTTTTTAGGGGGGTGTTTTTTAAAAAAAGTTATTTTATTTGTGTTTAACCCTTTATATTATGAATATTTTTTATATGATTAGTTATTTAACGTTTATGAATCTAAAACGTTTTTTTATTATTTACTTTTATTATTTATCAAATTAAATGCTATGATTTTCTTGTGAAAAGGAAAAAGGATGGCTGTTGAAGAAGAAAAAGGAAAAGTTAATGTGCTTATTTGCAATACGAATAATGAAGACGGGCAGGAACAATTTTGTGAAGAAGCTTTTTTATAAAGAATGGAAAAAATAGGAAATAAAAATAAAAAAACAATTAGGAGTCTTCCATGAAAAAATATTTTGTAGCTGGTTTGTCGTTTATTGTCTTTAGCTCGGTGGGTTTGCAAAATATGACTGTTTTTGCTGAAAGTCAAGTTATTAAAGAAGAAGGCACAGTTAAATCTGAAGATATCTCTCAAGAAGACATTGAAAAAATTGATAACGTCACAGCTAAAGATGTGGTTGAACATGCAAAAAATTAGGTTATAACCCAGAATTAATATGGACACGTCAGGAATTGCAAGAAGCCTATCAATCAATTCAGACAAGAGCTGGTGTAAATAGACTAATTACTATGAGTAATGATTTAAAATATTTGTATATGAGCAGTTTTACAGCAAAATTGGCTCTTTCTGGAGGGGCTGCAGCAGTTGCTGCATTGTTTCCTGGGATTGGAGTTTCAATAATTGCCACAGCGGTTACCATTATTATTGCAGAAAGAATTAATCTTGACAGAGGGATTATTGTTAGACTTTCTAGAAATAAAACAACAAATTTACTTGTTCCTACAGCAGTATGGCAACAGGGATGAGGGCTCAATCCATTTTATCAAGTGTGATTTTTGTGTTTGGTATATTTTGGGCAGGAGTAGGTGATGGAGATTTTTCTTTAGACAATTTTTTTGTATTTAGTGGCTTGTTCTTACTGTTCTTTAGGCATAAAATCGCTGCTTTCTTATTGAAATACGAGAAATGATAGATGTGTCATTGAAACAAAGACATGATGCAAAAAAGAGAGCGAAAGTCATGAGTTGCTCTCTTTTTGGATGGATAGATAGACAGAAAATGAAGGGCTTAGTGTTCTTCTTGTCTCAAATACTCCCAAAATGTATCTGAAGCCAAAGAATGTTCACCGATTTTACGCGTAAATGCGAGATAACTTTCTTTTGTTGGAGAGATGGGGAGGATCACAGTATTTTCTTTTAACAGATTTCTGACTGTTTTTTCCATAACAATAGCAATCCCCATGTTATTTGCAATCATATTGATGATCAAGTCGATCCTAGATCCTTTATAAGAGATTCTCGGTTCAAATCCAGCTTCGCGACACAAGTTCAGCACAGGTTGATACAAGTTCGTAGTAGGGCCAAGAACCAAAAAATTTTCCTTTTTCAGTTCACTTAGATCCAATTTCTTTTTAGCAGCTAAAGGATGGGTTTTAGGCAGAACTGCTACAAAATCGTCTGTTTCAGTAGGTAGCCACTCAATCGAACTTGGTGGGGCCTGGAAGCTTCTGGCAAAGTGGATCGTATCACTATGTTCATTTGTATCGTCGTAAGTCAGTTCGATACTTTCCACTTCTTTCAACTGGACCGTAAATTCAGGATGGCGTTTCAAAAATTCGGTAATTTTGGAAAAGCCTTGGTAATTGATCATGGTTGGTATCGTTAAGATATTTAATGAAAGATTGTTTTCTTGCGTATAGGTTTCAAGCACTTCTTGCATGGCATGGTATTGTTCTACGACATTTTTTACATAAGGGAGCAACAAGCTTCCAGCTTCGGTCAACTCGATTTTTCTATGGGCACGTTCGAATAATTTGACGTCTAGTTCTGTTTCTAACGAAAGAATCTGTTTAGAAATGTTTCCTTGGGTGGTGAATTGTCGTTCAGCAGTTTTGGTGAAATTCATTGTTTCGGCTAAATCAAGAAAAACTTCAAATTTATGGATATCCATCATATTCCTCCTACTTATTCCAATAAAGAATACTTTAACACAAAAAATGAATTGGTGTAACCTACTCTGTCTGGTACAATCTTTCTTGCAATGAAAGCAATGATTGCAGAAAATTTTCTGTAATAATTTTCGCTTTATAGAGAAAGAGAGGAGTTTTTTTGATGCCAACTGGAGTTTTGATCAATGTAGGTTCCGTTTTGCTTGGCGGACTAATTGGCGGATTAGTAGGAAATAAATTAAGCGAACACTTTAAAGCGCAGCTGACGATGGTTTTTGGTGTGTGTTCGATGGGGATGGGGATCTATTCCATTGCGCCAATGAAAAATATGCCAGCTGTTATTTTCGCTTTGGTGATAGGAACAGCGATTGGACTGATTGTTCATTTAGGTAATGGGATAAACAAGGGTGCTGCGTTGATGCAAGTACCTATTTCTAAAATCTTCCCTAGCGAAAAGCTTGGTATGACCCACGATGAATTTATCAGCACATTAGTGACGGTCATTGTTTTATTTTGTGCAAGTGGTACGGGGATTTATGGAAGCTTAGATTCTGGGATGACTGGAGACAGTACGATTTTGATTTCTAAATCTGTCCTTGATTTTTTCACAGCAGCAATTTTTGCATGTAATTTAGGATATGTCGTTTCTGTAGTAGCGATTCCCCAATTCATTATTTTTTATATCTTGTTCTTATTAGCAAAATTTATTTATCCATTGACTACACCAGATATGATCTTAGACTTTAAAGCTTGCGGTGGATTCTTGATGGTTGCTACCGGTTTTAGAATGATCAACGTGAAAATGTTCCCAGTAGCTGACATGATACCAGCGATGATCGTTATTATGCCACTAAGTTGGATGTGGACGAATTGGATTATGCCACTGTTATAATAATAATCAAAGAGAAGCCATTTTTTACTGACTAAAAGGGATCAAACCTTTTAGTCAGTTTTTTTGTATTTGACAAACTGATTTTGAAACTATATTATATGTTGTATAATATAGATTGGAATAAAATATTACACTTGAGAATAGAAGGTGACGTAATGCACATCCAGATTCCAACTGTTCTTCTTGATGGTACTGTGTTAGCAGCATTAAGCAAAGAAGATATGTATGGTTATGCCTTAACAAAAATCGTACAAGAAAGTCTCTCAGTCAGTGAATCTACACTGTATCCGGTTTTGAGAAGATTGAAAAAAGAAGGGTATCTTGAGACCTATGATGAACCTTTTGAAGGCAGGAACCGTCGATATTACTCGTTGACACCAATAGGAAGTCGTCATTTAGAAGAAATTATTGATGAATGGATTGTTTTTCGAGATTCTTTAGACCGGTTATTGGAGGAGAACACAAATGAATGATTATTTGAATGAAGTTGTGGATCATCTTCAAGAAATTCCTGAAGACGATCGTTTTGATTTGATCCAATATTATGAGGAATATTTTTTAGATTCCGGAAAAACATTAGATCAGGTCATTGATGAATATGGTACACCAAAGCAGTTTGCTTTAAAATTAAAAATCAGTTACTTTTCAGAAGAAGAACAAGCAGAAGATGAGTTAGTGAGAAGTCCAAAAAGACAAATACGTCTGATTTGGTTAATCATTATCGGTTTATTTGCTTCTCCTGTCCTCATTCCACTAGCATTGGGGTTTATATTGGTTATTGGGGGACTATTGATTGCTTTGCTGGCGCTCATTTTTAGTATCTATGTCCTATGTATCAGTATCTTAGGTATTGGCTTATTCATGATCATCTCAGGAATCAGTGTGTTTGGTCAATCGATTCTGAGTGGGTTGTTCTTTATCGGTGTCGGTCTGTTCGCCACGGGAAGCGCAGTATTTATTTCGCCACTGTTGCTGAAAGGAACAAAATGGCTTTTTTATGTCATGATGAACTTTGTTAAATGGATGGGGCGGCGTTTTATTACAAAAAGAGATCTGCATTCAGCGGGCGTTTGAAGGAGGACAGATAAATGAGATTAAAACATTTTTTGATTACCGGTATTATCCTGATGGTTACTGGCGGACTCCTAGCAGGTGCAACTTATACATTAGGCGCTCAAAAGAGTCTGACTTGGGATAATGGTCCTCGATTGATCAATATGGTGACGGAGACGAAAAAAATCAAAGAGGCAAACAAAATCGTCATCCATGCAGAACATCAAACAGTGTCAGTCATACGCGGATTGGATTTTGAGATAAAAACGACCTACGATAAGACAGAAAAGCCAGAAATAAAGGAGAAAAATGGTGTATTGACCGTGAATGCAGTCAAAAAATCAGAAGGTGCGATTATTGGTTTGGAAGACACCAGTGCACAAATCACTATTGTTGTCCCTACAGATCAGGAATTATCTGAATTGACGATTGAAGGGAATAATAGTGCGATTGACATCAATGAAGTATCAATCAAAAAAGTGAATACTACGACACACGATGGTTGGGTATCATTCAATGAACTTACGGGAGGAACAATAACGGCGAAAGATGAATTAGGTTCTCTTCGTTTAGATGAAGTCAAGGTGGATAACTTGACCGTCATAGGAGAAAGCAGCAATTTACATCTAGAAGACAGTTTGGTCAGTAAAGAAGGAAAAGTTACTCTAAACAGTAGTAATTTATCTTTGCATGAGATGGAAAACAGTGGCTATACTCTCCAAACATCTGGTGAATCTCATATTGAAAAAGACTACCAGCCAATAACAAATACGTTGTTAGAGCGAGGACAGAAACGGCTGAAGATTACTGCCAAAGACACTTCTATCAATATCATGACAGATCAAGAGGACAATGAAACAGATTGATTCTACAATCAACTGGATAGTTTAAGAAAAAACAGCAAAGATCGGAAGGATCTTTGCTGTTTTTCATCGCTTAACACACATAACTATAGTAAAATAAGTAAGAACATATCTATAAAGAAAACAGGGTGAAAAAGTATATGAAGGCAGAAGAAGGTCAAAGAGAAAAGTTAAAAACAGAAATGGAAAGATTACATACTTATATCACTCAACTAAGTCAAACCTTCTATGATCCAGATAAAGAAAAAGTGATGGTCAACTATCCGAACAATTCAGAAGGTCGTCAATTAGAGCAAGTATACCATGAAGTTTTCAAACATTTATTGACGGTGAAGAAAGAACTGGACTATTATTCTTTACCGATTATCGATACAGGAATATTGAAGTATGATGGGGAGAAGGAACGATTTATCTTTAAATCTGTTCGGGAAGATTTGCCTCTTTCAGCAGGGATGGATCTAGAAATCTTGGTAGAAGACTATTTTACAGAAGAAAAACACTGGGTTCGAACAAGATTGGATTATTTGCCGCAAGCAGCCGGAGGAACACAGGCAAGCGGTTGGTACATCACTGAAGACAAAGATTTGGAACTAGAAGGTGCAATGGCGCGAATTCGAAAAAAGGATTAAAAAGCAACGCTATATATTTATTGAAGGATAAAGGAGCGCAGAAAGTAGAATGAGAGAAAAAAGAGCAATTTATATCAATGGTTATGCAGGAATCGTCGGTTTGGTCGTATTAGCTTTAGTTGGTTTATTTTTCTTCTATTTAGGCATGTGGCAAGCGAAAGTTTGGGCACTATTTTTAAGTATTTTTCTTTGGTTGATCGCGTTACTGTTGCTAAGTTCGGCAACTGTAGTCAGTCCTAATCAAGCAAAAGTGATTTTGTTTTTTGGACAATATTTAGGTACGATCCGGGAAAATGGCTTTTTCCTTACGATCCCTTTGGCACAAAAAATGACTGTTTCGTTGAAAGTTCGGAATTTCAACAGTTCTGTTTTAAAAGTCAATGATTTAGACGGAAACCCCATCGAAATCTCAGCGGTAGTCGTGTTTAAAGTCATTGATACAGCAAAGGCATTATTCGATGTAGCGTATTATCAAGATTTTGTAGAAATCCAAAGTGAGACGGCCATCCGGCATATCGCTAGCCAATATCCGTATGATACCTTCAATGATGATGATTTAACGCTTCGAGGAAACACTACGGCAGTGTCTGACGAGTTGAAAAAGGAGTTGCAAGAGCGTTTAGCAGTAGCAGGTGTCGAAGTAATCGAAACACGTTTGAACCATTTAGCCTATGCAACAGAAATCGCCAGCGCCATGCTGCAACGTCAACAAGCAAGAGCTATTTTGTCTGCTCGACAAACCATTGTTGAAGGAGCTGTCACGATCACTCAAATGGCTTTGGAGCAAATCGAAGAAGGACAAGAAATCAATTTCACCGATGACCGGAAAGTCCAATTAATCAATAATTTACTTGTCTCAATCATTACAGACAAAGGAACGCAACCCGTTATCAATACAGGCGACATGAAAGAACGTAAGTGACATACTTTTTGTAAAATAGGAAGAAGGAGTTTAGGACGATTGTCTTAAACTCTTTTTTAGTTGTTTAAAGAAAATGACAAAATTGAAAGAAGAATGATAGATGATTCGAAGGCAGAATTGTTCGTTTTTTTCTATAATCAATATATAAAGTAAGAGAGAAGGAAAAAAAGTGAAAAAACTTCTGATCGGACTACTTGTTTTCATCGTTGTGGCACTTGCAGGGGTGAAAATCGCAGATTACGTAGTGATGGGCGGAGAAGAATACTATGTACAGATTACGACAGATGGTGCAAAAACAGTATCCAAAGCAGACTCTGGACAAGAAACAGTCAACTATAGATATATCCTGCCTGGTTATACAAAAGAGGGTAAGGAAAAAGAACTAGATTTCAATGGGCAATTAACTCGACCGCTTCGTAAAGGAGCATATTTAAAAATCACCTGGAATAAAAAGAAAGGTGTCACTTCATATGAAGAAGTCGAAAAAAAAGATGTGCCGAAAACAGCACTAGAAAAACTAATTAAAGGGTAGGGAAAGAAAGAAATGAACAAAATAGTCGAAGTACAGAATGTAACAAAAGTATACGGGAAAAACAATGAGAAAAAGACGCAAGCATTAAGCGGCATCAGCTTCGATGTAGAAAAAGGTGAATTTATTGGCATCATGGGGGCTTCCGGTTCAGGTAAATCAACACTTTTGAATATTTTATCCACATTAGACAAACCAACAAATGGACATATCCGAATCAATCAAAAAGATGTGACGACATTAAAAGGAAATCAACTAGCAGATTTTCGTGCGAATGAAATCGGCTTTATTTTCCAAGATTTCAATTTATTAGAAAGTTTGACAGCACAAGAAAATATCGCTGTTCCTCTTTCTTTACAAGGTGTCAGACCAAAAGAAATCAAGCAACGTGTCCAAAAAATTGCAGAACGTTTATCGATTGCTCATATTTTGGAAAGCTATCCTTCTGAGATTTCCGGTGGACAAAAACAACGGGTCGCTGCCGCACGTGCGTTGATCACCCAACCAACGATTTTATTAGGCGATGAGCCTACAGGTGCGCTGGATTCTAAAAGTGCCCGTGATCTTTTAGATACGATGGACGAATTGAATACAAAAGATCATGTATCGATTCTTCTAGTGACACATGATCCGTTTTCTGCAAGTTATTGCCAACGTATTTTATTCATCAAGGATGGCGGTATCCATCAAGAAGTGAAACGTGGAGATCAAAGCCGGGATTCCTTCTATCGGGAAATACTATCTATTCTTGGAAACTTGGAACAGTAGGGGGAGATTGACTATGCTTTGGAAATTATCACTTACTGGGATCAAGAGCCGTTTAAGAGATTACTTGGTATTATTCTCAGGATTAGTTATGGCATCTGCTATTTTTTACATGTTTGAATCAATGGCGAGCAACGAAGCCTTTTTGAAAAGTAATACGATCGTTGCAGCTACAGTTATCATTTTCCGACTAGGTTCTGTTTTACTAGGGATCATTACCTTCGTTTATATTTTGTATGCGAATTCCTTTTTGATGACGATGCGGCAAAAAGATTATGCCATGTTTATGATGCTAGGAGCAAAAGGCAGAAAAATCGCACAGATGATTTTTTCTGAAACATTCGTAGTAGGGATCGCGGCTACTTTAGTGGGTTCAGCTGTCGGTGTAGGATTGACAAGTATTGTCCACCAATTATTAGTGGATCAGTTAGATATCAATATTTCGCATTTTACACCTTTTAGCATTCATGGGTTGTTGATCACCGTTTTGTTTTTTGCTATTTTGTTTTTATTAGCAGCTATTGTTAATGCTTTTTCGATTGTCAAAAAACCGATTTTAGCATTGATTCGTGCGGATCAGACACCAACAAGAATCAAGCAGCATAAATTCTTGTTCTTCCTTGAAGTAGTACTTGGGATTGCTTTTCTAGGCTGCGGTTATTATATGATGAAGCACGTGAAGACCTATCAAGTTTTTGGTATGGGAGTAGCTCTAGTCACGATCGTGTTAGGAACTTATTTCATTTTCCACTCTGTGATCATTTTCTTCTTATCATTACTAAAGAAATCAGAACAGATTTCATTGAAAAAATTGAACAATTTCACATTGTCACAGTTAAGTTTTCGTATTCGTGAATATACACAAATGCTCTCCATGGTTGCTATGCTGTTTGCTTTAGCACTTGGTGCTTTGACAGTAGGTCTAGGATTTAGAAATGAAATTTCGGAAATGACGGAAAATGCTGCTGGTTATGACCTAGTGATGAATAATCCTCGGGCAGAAGATCAGCAAAAAATCAAAGAACTATCACCAACACTTTCTGCTTCTTATACTCAAAAAGAAGATGCGGGAACGATTTACTATAATGCAAGTGAATTTGTGGCTCAACCATTGATTATGATAAAATATGAAGATGGAACACCGCCAAAAATCACGAAAGAAAAAGTTCCTGCTGAAAAAATGAATGAACTGACTGTACAAGATGAGCTTCGTGGCTATGAATTGCCTGAGCAACAAGAAAAAGAAATCAAGGTAGTCAGTCAATCGGAATTTGATCAACTGAGCTTGCCACAATCCACTTTACAGCTAGTTCAGGTCAAAGACTTCCAAGCAAACTTGGAACCAATCAAAGCACTTGCTACACAAAATAAAACGAACAATCCATCTTTGCAAAAAGTAGAGTACAGTAACCAGAAGTATGAAATGTATGAAGGATATAATAGTCTATTCTCTGGTTTTGAATTTATGGGATTCTTCTTAGGTTTAGCTTTCTTGACTATGCTTGCTAGCTGTTTGATGTTCAAGATCTTGTCAGGAAGCAAGAGTGACATCGCTCGTTATGAAATGCTTGAAAAGATAGGAACACGACGCGGATTGCTTAAACAATCGATCCGTAGAGAAGTAGGTGTGTTATTCTTAGCACCAGGAATCTTAGGTGTAGTCCATGTCTTATTCGGATTACAAATGTTTGGTCTATTCATGCAAAATCCATACAAAGATATTTGGGTGCCATTTACGATCTTCTTCGTATTGTATTTCATCTACTATGTACTGACGACATGGTTGTATACTGGAATCGTATTGAAAAAGAGGTTGTGACAATATTTTTGTCGCAACCTTTTTTTTCTCGGTCTTTTATTAGAATATAGTAAATTTTTTCTCGTTACTCACGGAATAAGCTGTTAAGAAAACGGTTTCCATGTATACTGGAATCAGTACAAATGAAAGAAAAGAGGGTGCAAGGAACATGGAAATCAATGAACAAAATTTTGGCGGAAACTATCACTTGATTACGATCACGAATCAAAATGGGACATCTTTGTCTGTCAGTGATCTAGGTGCACGAGTCGTCCATTTTCAAACAATGATCGATAATGAAAAACGAGAGTTGGTTCTAGGCTTTGATGAAGCAAAAGAATATCTGGAAAAAGACCCTTATATTGGAGCTTCAATCGGACGTATGGCTGGACGGATCACGGATGGCACATTCAAATTAGATGATGAAACATTCAAAGTAAAAACAGATCCAGATACTGGACATTGTTTACATGGCGGTGCACCTAGCTTTGAAGCCAAGCAGTGGCATTATACAGTTATTAATGGTGAAAACGAATCCTCGGTCATTTTCTATCAGACTAGTCCAGACATGGAAAATGGATTTCCTGGCACGTTAGACGTAGAAGTACGGTATACACTGACGAATGATGATACATGGCGAGTGACAGTCCAAGGGATCAGTGACCGGAAAACGGTATTCAATCCGACAAATCATGTTTATTTCAATTTAACTGGTGATCCAGCACAGCCAATCGACGAACATACGCTTTGGTTGAACAACCGATTATTCGCTACGCTCAATAAAGATACGACGCCTACAGGAGAAGTGGTTTCAGTAAGCGGTACAGCATTTGACTTTCAACATCCTAAAAAATTAGGTGAGGTATTCGCCAGTGATTTTCGCCAATCAATGATGGTAGGCGGTATCGATCATCCATTTTTATTGAAAAAACAACCCGATCTGCTAAAGGCAGCGGAATTGACGAGCCCTGATGAAAAAGTATCAATCCAAGTAAAAACGGATGCTTCGGGAATCGTGATTTTTACCGCAAATTTTGGAGAAGATGGGCCAAAAATGCGTGGGAAGAAATTAGTAAATCATGGCGGTATCACATTTGAGACTCAAGAATTGCCAGGTGCGGAGCGGCTTGAAAGCTTTGGAGATGTCACTCTGGAACCTAACCAAGTACGCGAATTTGTAACGGAATACAAAATAAATAAATATAAAGAAATAGAGTAAATTAAAAAAGGGAATGTGACACTGTCACACGCCCTTTTTTATTTATTCTATTTCTTTAAAGGCAGATCAAGCCAGAATGATTTGTCTAAACTTAACAAAGTTAGTACCGGAACAGTTGCAGCTTTAACTGTACGAGTAGTTGTTTCTGGTATCTGTCTTGCCGTGAAAGTGTTCCACAAATCCCAGATTGAAGCGACACGGAAGATGGAAGCAGCATTGTTGACGCGTTTTATCGTTGAAAATTCTAATCCTGTGATTGGCACGCCATCTGTTGTCCATTTGATTGGCACATCGAATCGCTTAGACATATGGAGGATTTCAGTGCTTGCTTCTTCAGTTGTTGCTGCTTCTTTTTTCGGTTCGTCATATTTTGTCAGGTCGTACGCTTCGATGATCGCGTTCAATTTTTGTGAATATTGGCGATCTGTAGCATAACGTCCTTCCAAATATTTGGTTGCTTCTTTGTAGTCTTTTGTTTCCGACTTCCAAGTTGGTTTGTAGAAGTCAGGATTGCCAGTCAGTCCATTTTTGATCAAGTCGGCATAGTCTTCCAAACTTTCCTTGTAAGAAGGATACTTACGGAATTGGGCGCGGATTTGGTAGCTTTGTCCCGAACTATCTTGTTCAAGTGTATTGAAGGTCACGCTGCTTCCTTTATACGATCCTTTGATACCAAAAAGGTTATGATTTGGTTCGCTTGATAATAAGCTGTTTCCAGATCCACTTTCAAGGATAGCTTGAGCCATCATGACTGATGCGTAGATTCCTTCTTTTTGGCCGATTTCCTGTGCATCATCTGCAATCTTTTTCAGGAACTGATCAGTTGTTTGGTTTTGACTGAAATGGAACGAGCCATCTAATCCATCTAAAATAGATGAGCCGCCTGTCAGCGAACCTGAAGCAGCAGGTAAACCTGCTAAGTTTACTCGGACAGCAAAATCAGGCGTGAAATCTGAAATAGAAGTTACTCGAACTTTATCTCCTGGTTGGGGCGCATGGATAAATTGTCCGTTCCCAATATAGATACCTACATGGTGAGTAACACCGGAAGAAGGTCCCCAGAAGACGAGATCGCCAGGTTGGGCCTGACTTACTGGAATCTGCGTACCTGCATATTGCTGTTCGCCTGTCCAGCCACCGATATAATGACCGGTTGCTTTAATATATACGTAATAAGTCAAACCAGAACAGTCAAAAGTATTTGGACCTTTTGCTCCCCATACGTATGGTTTTCCAAGATGCTTGAATGCTTCTCGAACGATTGCTTGTTGGACATTCGTTGCATTTGTAGGCAATACAGCATCAATTGGTGATTTTACAACAAAATCAGAAGAAGCAGAAGATGGATTCTCTATACTGCTTTGATTTGCTGTATTTGGACGAGACGAAGCATTGTTTGTTCCGCCATTCGATGAACCATTGTTTGGATGGTTTGGTTCTCTCTGAGTATTTCCATTGTTATTCGATCCAGATGGGTTTGTTTGATTCGAAGAATTCCCGCTGTTCGAATTATTGTTATTATTGTTTGAATTATTTGAACCATTATTATTGTTGTTATTGTTGCTATTGTTGTTATTACCCTCATCTGGTTTATTTGGCGTTTCCGGATCTGGTGTACTAGGGACTTCTTCACTAGGATCAGTTGGTTCCTCTGTTGAAGTATCCGGTACAGGTTCAAATTCTGCAGTAATAGATAAATTGTTCGTACCTACTGTAAAAGTCTTTGCCTCATAGTTCACTTCTTTAGCACCATTCACAGCGACTGAAGCAATTTGTTCACCTTCAGCTGGCGTAATAGTGTAAGTCACCTTCATTCCTGCTGATAAACCTTCTACCGTTCCGCTTTCTGTGATATTCAAAGGTTGCTGTTCAGCGGTATCCTCTGACGAAGCAGTTAGTTGGATCTTCCCAATCAAAGAAGGAGCAATCGTAAGGGTATATGTCTCGGCTGGCTTTTCATTTTCTGATGGATCAGCCGGATCAGTTGGTTCGGTCGATTCTGTTGATGAGTCAGTTGTTCCGGTTGTGCCTTCTGCAGAAGAATCCGTTGTTTCGCTAGTAGCTGAGCTGGAAGTAGATGTACCTGTTGTGACTGTTTGATCGGTTGTTTGATTATCTACAGCAAATACGGCATTAGTCGACAAAACAGTAGGAGCAATCAGCCAAGTAGCAGCTAGCAAACGCATCGTTTTTTTGTTTTTCATAATAAACTAGTCCTTTTCCTTTCATTGATTTTCTGTTTTATTCAGCATTCATAAGTTATTCGTTTGAACAGATAATCGTGTCGAAAAGCTTTTTCTTTCCATGAATCTGCTTGAGTATTCTAAATAAAACAAGTTGTAAAAAAGCAACGAGCAGTCATTCGTTGTGGTTTGATGTTCATTTTATTGCATAAACCATCTTTGTTTGGGGATAAACAAGTGGGGATAAAAATGGTCATGCATATGTAAATTATACCAAAGATTGGAGAGTATCACAAAAAATTTATAAAAATAACGATCCTAAAAAAGAAAAAAACTGAAATATGTGATAAGCATCTCATACTTCAGTCTTTTTTCGTTCATTATTCGTAAGACATCAGGTCTTCATCAAACCCGCTAACAAGGGTGGTGATCATTGCTACGACTAGACTAACAGCCAATCCTGCTAAGTACCAGAAAAAAGTACCGGAAATAAAGGCTGGCAATGTGGTCAGACTACCAAATACAAAAGCGATCGCTTTCACTTGAGCAAATCCCATAACAGCTCCACCAGCAGCTGCACCGATGCAAGCAGCAACAAATGGTTTTTTCAATGGAATCGCGATTCCGTAAACAGTAGGCTCAGTCACTCCCGCAAGTAAAATCGAAGCGAAAGCAGAACCGGAGATCGAACGTGTTTTTGAACGTTTACTTCGTAGGAATACCCCTAAAGCTGCACCAGCCATTCCAAAATTAGCTGCTCCTGTCAACGGAACGATACGGTCGAACCCATAAGCTGAGATATTGCTGATCATGACAGGATTTACAGCCCATTGGATACCAAATATCACCAAAATGTTCCAGCCTCCAGCGATGATTGCTCCACTGATCGGACCGTTAATATCCATCATCCAAGTAATTGCTGCAGCTAAGCCTTCACCAAGATAAACACCGGCAGGCCCGAAGACCATTAATGTCAAAGGAACCGTGATGACTAATGAAAGTAAAGGTACAAATACTAATTGCATGTTTTCGCGAATATATTTTTTAAGGAATCTTTCGACAAAAGAATAAAAGAAAATACCTAAAATCGCCGGCATGACAGTAGACGTGTACTGCATCAGTACTACAGGGATCCCCAGAAAATCAGTAGCTGCTTTTCCACTATCTGAAAGTAAAGAGGTCAAATTTGGCTCAATCAGCGCTGCAGCAATGACAGCCGCGATATATCCATTCACTTTAAACGTTTTGGCGGCAGAAAAAGCGAGAAAGATGGGCAGAAAATAAAAGACAGCATTCGACGCGGCAGACAAAATATGATAAGTCCCGCTCGTTTCACTAAGCCAGCCAATCGTAGTCGCTAAAACAACCAGACCTTTTAATATACCAGAACCGGCAAATAGGGGAATGATTGGCGTAAAGATTTCCGATATCAAACCAAATAGTTTTTCGATCGGATTTAACTTTTCTTTCGGAGCTGAATGATCGATTTGACGTGTCAATTCCTTATAAGCAGGGGCCAATCCCTGATCCATAATTACTTCTGCATATCTATCGAGTAAAATGAAATATTTGATAGAAGGGATTTGCTGCTTTAATTTTTCTACATTTGCTGCTGGCTGTTTTTGTAATTTGATACGAAGCCGAGTCGCACATGGGAGGACAGAATCAATATTGTCTTTTCCCCCTAACTGATCAATCAGCAGATGAATCTGTTCGGACAGTACCATCTGTTCAGGATTCATTGTCGTTTCCATTAGAAGACCACTCCACTCACTAAGATAATATTGGCATAAGGTGTCATCTCGCCTGTACGAATAAATGCATGGCAGTTATTCAAGTCTTTTTTCATTTCTTCATGTGGGATAAAGCTAATCGGTGTATCTGGTAACAGTAATTTGATTTTTTCCAATATTTCCGGATTCATTGTCTTTATTTCTTCCGCCAATTCAATGGATTGTACTTCAAGTTCTTCTAAAACGTTTTCTAAAACAGATAAAAAACTTGGAAGTCCATTTGAAACAGCTAAATCTATTTTTTCAGTACCAAAGGGAACAGGCATGCCTGCGTCCCCGATACTTAATTTGTCAAAGTGTCCCATTTGCGCGATTACTCGTGAAATATCTGAATTGATTACTTTTCCTTTTTTCATGTTTGTTTCTTCCTCTCGTTGTTAATTTATGACTGCTGATTGTTCTAAAGCTTCACGGTAAGGGATAGAAGGTTGCGCACCATAAGACTGTACGGCAATAGAAGAGGCTAGATTTCCATAAAGGATCGCTTCTTTCAAATTACCAAGATCTGGCTGAAGTGTGCTACTCAATGCCCCAATAAATGTATCACCTGCGGCTGTCGTATCGATAGCATCTACTTTAAAAGCAGGGACGATACCTTGTTCTTTTTCTGTGTGGTAGAAAGCACCGGTACTACCCAATGTAATGATTACTGTTCCGATGCCTAATTCATGCATTTTTTCAGCTGCTGCGACCAAACTGTCATGGTCTGTAACTCTGATTCCTGTAATAATTTCTGTTTCTGTCTCATTTGGTATAATGATATCTGTCTTTTCGAGTAGTTCAGTAGGAATGGTTTCTCTAGCTGGTGCAGGATTCAGGATCGTTGTTTTTCCTGCGTCTTTTGCAATAGAAAAAGCTCGGATCGTCGCATCTAAACTACTTTCGAATTGAGCAATAATAAAGTCACTGTTTGTAATCAATTCTTTGTTCTTTCGAACTTCTTGTTCATGGAAAGCATTATTTGCGCCTGCATGAATCAAGATACTGTTTTCTCCTGCTGCGTCCACCATAATCATTGCTTGTCCGGTTGCGGCGCCCTCAATTTCAGCAATTCCAGATGTATCGATATTTTCTTTCGTCAGTAGATCCAACAATTGCTGTCCTTCACTGTCAGTTCCAACACCTCCAATAAAAGATGTTCGTGCGCCTGAACGTTTGGCTGCCACTGCTTGGTTGGCGCCTTTGCCTCCGCCAGCGTGAAAAATCTCATGTGCATGCATCGTTTCTCCTGGTTTTGGCATTTTGGTTAAACGAAGGGTAGTGTCCATATTAATACTTCCAATTACTGTAACCGTGTTCATTTCACAAACCTCCAACTATCTCATTCATTTTGATGGGAAGAATTATTTTTTAAAACGTTTTAGTAAAACGTTTTAATAGTTCGATAAAAATATAGCACACCTTGAAAGCTATTTCAAGGGTGCAGTCGAAAATCTTTTTTCTAGTCGTACAGGTAGCCGTTTTTCTTCCCACTCTTTTTCTGGGAATTGGATTCGATCTAACAATAATTGGGCAGATGTTTGCCCCAATTCGAAGATTGGTTGTGCGATCGTCGTCAGTTTTGGCTTGATATATTCGCACATGTCTATATTATCATAGCCAATAATACTATAGTCTTCTGGGATGCTTTTTCCAGCTTCCTCTAATCCGCGATATAATCCAAAAGCTAATTCATCATTTAAAGCAAACACACCAGTTGCAGCAGAATCAAGAAGTTTGGCTGTGATTTGGTAGCCGCCTTGTTTTGAGAACTGTGTAGGCAAGAGGATCAGACGGTCGTGAGGGATTTGGTAAACATCAAGAGCAGATTTAAACCCATCAATTCGAGCGTGGACATTTTCTGGCAGATTTTCAGGATAGATAAGGGCGATCGTTTGATGTCCTAGACTAAGCAGGTGCATACCTGCCAGATAACCACCGCGAAAATCGTCTGTTCGTACGGCATCACTAAATCCTTCAGATTTTTTTTGATCCAAAACAATGAAGGGCCGGCCTTGTTTTTTCAAATTTTCGTTGATTGCATCTGTAGAGACAGCAGAAGTCGCGATAATGAATCCATCCACACCTCGACGTGTGAGTTCGGCTAGGTACTCGATTTCTTTTTGATGATCAGAATCAGCATTACATAATATCGTGACGAAGTTCTGATTGTACAAGATATCTTCAATTCCTCGCATCAATGTACTGAAGAATGGATTCGTGATATCAGGAACGAGTACGCCAATCGTTTTCGTTTCCTTGGTAATCATTTGTCTAGCAAAATAATCAGGTTGATAACCTAATTCTTCTTTAGCAGCTAAAACTTTCTGAACGGTTTTCGGACTGAATTTCTCCGTATTTCCATTTAATATCAAGGAGACAGTTGTGATTGAAACGCCGGAAAGTTTAGCGACTTCTTTGATTGTGATCTTTTTTTTCACCATGTTCATACTCCTATCTAAATCCTGTGGTTATTTTCCCATGAAATCAAAAAGAAGTAAATGAAAATCATATACGCTAGTACCCTATTTACTTTGTTGGATCGCTTCGATTATTTGTTTCGTTGAACGTACTCGTGCAGTTTTCGGAAATATCTTGTTTATGAACAATTGATGCGATTCTTTGTCGCGATCACTACAAGCATCTTCAGCAAGTACGACATGATACCCGTGTTGGAAGGCATCCAATGCAGTAGCGTATACACCGTTTGTTGTCGCTACACCGCTTAAAATGATGGTTTCAATTCCACGACGACGAAGTTGAAGATCAAGAGAAGTACCAAAAAAAGCACTTGGATTGTATTTTGTGATAGTCAACATATTGTCTGTATCTTTCAAAGAATCCTTCAAAAGTAAATCAGTGAATTCTGGAGGTACAGAAGCAGCAGTCATTCCACCCATATCAGTTTGTTGACTCAAATAAGGGAAAGTGGAGATGTCTACATTCACTAAAACTTTCAAGGCAACGGTATGTTTCAATGCTTTTGCTAACAAATCATTGTTTGTCAGAATAGATGCTGCAGTGTGTGGAGAGAGTGTACCGTTATTTACGATCCCTTTTTGCATGTCGATCGCGACAAAAGCAGTTTTTGATAAATCAAAAATCATATTTTCCTTTAAATCATTCATGATGTTCCTTCTTTCAAATAACAATGTTTTTTATGTAAGTAAATCATAAATCGTTTATTTGTCAACTAAATAAAGAATTCCTTTCTTTAGTCTAGAGAAATTCAATGGTAAAATAAGTGTGAGAAAACGTATTCGATGCATAGATAAAGCGAGAAATATCGTGAAAATGGAGGAATCAGCGTGAAGTATGTCGAAGTAAAAAATGAATACAAACGATACAAGATGGGAGAAACGACCATTACAGCAAATGACGATATTTCTTTTTCAATTGAAAAAGGCGAATTAGTGATTATACTTGGCCCAAGTGGAGCGGGAAAGTCAACGATTCTTAATATTTTAGGTGGGATGGACACACCTGATGAAGGACAGATCATTATTGATAACACAGATATTGCGCAATTTTCAGACAAGCAGCTTACTGCTTACCGACGAACAGATGTAGGGTTCGTCTTCCAATTCTACAATCTCGTTCCTAATCTAACAGCAAAAGAAAATGTGGAATTGGCAACGGAAGTTTCCCCTGATGCGCTTGATCCTGTAGAAGTATTGACGCAAGTGGGCCTAGCTCATCGATTGAATAACTTTCCGTCCCAATTATCAGGAGGCGAACAGCAGAGGGTTTCCATTGCTCGAGCATTAGCCAAAAACCCTAAACTGCTTTTATGTGATGAGCCGACAGGTGCACTGGATTTTGAAACAGGAAAGCAAGTATTGAAATTATTGCAAAATGCTAGCAGACAACATGGCAATACTGTTTTGATCATTACACATAATTCTGCTTTAGCGCCCATCGCTGATAGAGTCATCCACATCAATGATGCAAAAGTAAGGTCAGTGGAATTGAATGAGCATCCTTCATCCATTGATGAGATTGTATGGTAGGAGGATTTTATGAAAACAAAAACATATCTTAAAGCAGGTTTTCGCGAAATCCGGCAATCTAAAGGGCGGTTCATTGCAATCATCCTTATTGTCATGCTAGGAACACTTTTATTTGTAGGTGTCAAAACTGCTGGACCTGTCATGCAAAAAACGATGGACCACTATGTTGGTACAGCAGGACTTTCTGATTTGCAAATCGTTTCTACTGGTGGTTTGACACAAAAAGATATCGCTCAAGCAGAAAAGATCCCAGATGCAAAAGTAGAAACAGGAAAACAGATCTATTATTCCAATACTGGAAAAAATGAAGTGATCCAAATCTTTTCTTATAACAAAAATAGCAGGCAGAACAAGCTACAATTAATTGATGGAAAACGCCCGGAAAAACCCAACCAACTTTTATTAGATGAAAAAGCGGAGAATGCAGGGTATAAAATCGGAGATGTCTATCAGATTGATTCAGATGAATTGAAAGAAAAAGAGTATACCATCACTGGCTTTGTCCGTTCTCCATTGTTCATCAACAATTTGGAGAGAGGATACGCGAATGTCGGAAATGGTAGCGTTGATTATTTTGTCTATTTGCCTGAATCCAATTTCAAGTCGGATATTTATTCTGTCTTATATCTTGATTTTACGAACGTAAAGAATTTGAATACGTACAGCAAAGCTTACAAAGATAAAATGGAGCAAAATCAAGAAAAGGCAGAAAAGTATTTACAAGATCGACCCGAAGAACGCTTAGAAGAGCTGAAAAAATCGGCAAACGAAGAATTAGAACCAGCACAGCAAAAAATAACAGAAGGCAAAGCACAAATAGCGCAGGGAAGAACACAGTTAGAAGATGCTAAAAAACAGGTAGCGCAGCAGTCAGCAGCTATCCAGCAGCTTCCTGAAGCGCAACGGACAATCGCTGTACAAACTTTGTCTCAACAAGAAGCTCAACTCGCTGATCAAGAAAGGCAGTTAGTTGAGAAAGAACGAGAACTAGCTTCTGCAGAGGAAGAATGGAACGAAAATGTAGAAAAAATTGAAAATTTAACTAAACCATCATACCTATACAATGAACGTTCAGAAAATGTCAGGTTTCAAGAATTTGGTGATCTGGCTGAACGTATCGCAGCAATCGCCAATGTTTTTCCTGTCTTCTTTTTCTTTATTGCCGCATTGATCACTTTTACGACAATGACGCGTATGGTAGAAGAAAACCGTAGGGAAATAGGAACATTGAAGGCGTTAGGTTATACGAAAGTTGAAATCGCAAAAAAATATGCAATCTATGCAAGTCTAGCTTCAGGAATAGGCATTGTTTTAGGAACGATATTAGGAACGAATCTTTTACCAAGGATCATTTTTGAACTATCTAACGAGCGATATGACATTGGGAGTGCCCTTGTTTTTTATGACTGGCCACCGATTTTACAAGCAGCTGCCGCATTCTTCATTGCCGCATTTGGCGCTGCAATGATTGTTTTGTTCAAAGATCTAAGAGAACGGCCTGCTGCACTGATTCAGCCGAAAGCACCGAAGCCAGGGAAACGTATTTTTCTTGAATACATCACTCCGCTGTGGTCACGCCTTAGCTTTAATCAAAAAATCAGTTATCGAAATCTCTTCCGATACAAGTCAAGAATGCTTATGGCGATTATCGGAATTGCTGGCTGTGCCGGTCTGATGGTTGCGGGCGTGGGATTGAAAGATTCTCTAAGTTCTGTCTCAGCCAAACAATTTGGACCGATCATTGACTATCAAGCAATCGTTACATTAGATTCATCCACGGAAGAGAGTCGTCAAAAAGCAGTGGATATGTTGCAGCAGCAAGAAAAAGTAAATGAGATCCTAGCTATTCATACTCAAACCGTAGAATTGAGAAAAAAAGGGCATGCTTCGCAAAGTCTGACAGTGATCGTACCGAGTAAAACAGCTGATTTTGATCGTTTTATCCATTTAACAAATCTTGAAGAGAACCCACGTTCCTTACCTAAAGCAGGAATCGCTATTACACAAAAAGCAGCAGAACTATTTGACTTATCTACAGGAGATCATATATCGCTTTATGATGAAAATCAAAAAGAATGGAAAGTCGAAGTAAAAGAAATCGTGAAAAACTATCTAGGCAGCTTTATTTATCTGTCCCCTGAATATTACGCTTCAGTGACTGATCAATCGATGACGGATAATGCATTTTTGGTGCGTACAGATAAGATGACAACGAAAGAAGAAGAAATGCTTTCCGAGAAACTGCTTGCTACAGACGCTGTGACAAATACGTCTTTCATGTCCAAACAAATCGAAACGCAAGAAGAATCAATGGCAAACTTAGACTCGGTTGTATTAATCTTTGTCGTATTGTCAGGATTGCTGGCTTTTATCGTCTTGTATAATCTAACTAATATCAATATTTCCGAACGTGTACGCGAATTATCTACGATAAAAGTCCTTGGATTTTTTGATAAAGAAGTCACGATGTATATTGTTCGAGAAAATATCATTTTTACTCTCTTAGGGATCATTGGAGGATTTGGTGTAGGATATGTATTGACTGACTTTATCTTACAACAAGCATCTATGGAAAATGTCATCTTTCCATTAGTGATTACATGGTGGGCTTATGTTTTATCAGCAGGATTAACCATCGTATTCACGGTTATTGTGATGATTGTTACCCATTTCAAATTAAAGCATATCGATATGATTGATGCGTTGAAATCGAATGAATAAAAATCGAGGTTGTGAAATCAGCGTCCTGACCTGAGTATTAGAGAAACAAACGGAAAAATAGTTCCTCATATTTTGCCGTTTTTTGAGCTAATACCGAAGGTCAGCTGATTGAACACCGTTTAAGAAAGAGGTTGTGACAGAAGTGGTCAGCTTCAAGAAATAAGAAGAAATTTAAGAAAACAGCTCCTCATATTTTTCATTTTAAAGGACTTATTGTCGTAGATGCAAGCTTTTGAACATCATTTATAGAAGAAACCAGAACATTTTGCTATTTTAGACAAGAGACTAGACAAATACATGTCTGATCTCTTGTTTTTTATTGGACAACACCCTCTTAGGAAGTATAAAGATAAATTTTACAAACGCTTTCGGTTCAGTTATAATAATAAATGATAACTTGTATATATAAGTTGTGATAGGTAAGAAATCAGTTGAATGGAGGCAAATATCCATGACATTTAAAGACAAAGTCATTTATCAAATCTATCCCAAATCTTACAAAGACAGTAATGGTGATGGAATTGGAGATTTAAAAGGAATCAAAGAAAAACTGCCATATTTGAATGATTTAGGGATCGATATGATCTGGCTAAATCCTATTTATCCAAGTCCTCAAAAAGACAACGGTTATGATATCTCTGATTACACAGCCATCGATCCTATCTTTGGTACGATGGAAGAATTCGAGCAACTAATAGCTAAAGCAAAAGAATACCAAATAGAAGTCATGCTCGATATGGTATTGAATCATGTTTCGACAGAACATGAATGGTTCAAAAAAGCACTAGCAGGGGATCAGTATTATCAGGACTTCTTCATTTTAAGAAAAGAACCAACGGACTGGGTATCAAAATTTGGTGGGAGTGCTTGGTCGCCCTTTGGAGATACAGGAAAATATTATCTGCACTTATATGATCAGACACAAGCTGATTTGAACTGGCGGAACCAAGCAGTAAGAGAGGAATTATTCAAAGTAGTTCGTTTTTGGATGGAAAAAGGGGTAAAAGGATTCCGTTTCGATGTTATCAATGTTATCGGTAAAGACGAGCAATTGAAAAACAATAAAGAAAATGATGGTAAACCTGAATATACGGATAAACCAATCACCCATACGTATCTAAAAGAATTGAACCAAGCAACGTTTGGGACGGATTCCACTATCATCACAGTCGGTGAAATGAGCTCTACGACGATCGAAAATTGTATCTTGTATACAGAACCTAGTAGAGAAGAATTATCAATGGTCTTTAATTTTCATCACTTGAAAGTCGACTATGAAAATGGCAATAAATGGTCAACTCCTCCATTTGATTTTTCAGAATTAAAGCGACTGTTCCATACTTGGGGAGAAAAGATGAGTGATGGTAATGGCTGGAATGCTTTATTTTTTAATAACCATGATCAGCCACGTGCGCTCAATCGGTTTGTAGCTATCGATCAGTATCGAAAACAAGGAGCAGAGATGCTAGCAACCATGATCCATTTAAATCGTGGAACACCATACATTTATATGGGAGAGGAAATCGGCATGGTCGATCCAGACTATTCCTCAATTTCCGACTATATTGACGTAGAAAGTTTGAATGCTTACAAGTTGCTCCTTGCACAAGGATTCACAGAAAAAGAGGCGTTCCGTCGAATCAAAGCAAAATCTCGTGATAACTCTCGAACACCCATGCAATGGTCCGATGCAGAACAAGCAGGCTTTACTACAGGAAAACCTTGGTTAAAAGTTGCAGGTAAGCTAGAAGAGATCAATGTAGAGAAAGAACGATCTTCTGAGGATTCTATTTTGTCCTATTATAAGAAATTGATTCGGTTGAGAAAAACATATCCAATCGTTGCACAAGGCGATTATCATGCTTATGGAGCAGATCATCCGCAAGTTTATGGCTATCTTCGCCAATTTGAAGGGCAGCAGCTGCTTGTATTAACAAATTTCTATGATAAAGATACAAGGATCACCATTCCAGAAGGATTCACAGAAGCCGATATTCTTATCGATAATTATTCCGATACTGTTCTTCATCAAAATCTGGAGCTAAAACCATATCAGGCAATTGCTTTACTAAAAAACTAAAACCAAAAAGTATAAAACGCCGATCCTACGAGTATTCTCGTGAGATCGACGTTTTTTATTTTATTTAAAATAATCTTCTTCAGAAAATGAAGAGTGTTCATATTCTCCTTTGTCGCCATAAAATTTATTGTAGCGTTGTTTGAATTTACGGAAAATAAAAGTAACGAGTAATTTGACTAACGTATAGATAGGAATACCGAAAATAACGCCCACAATTCCCATTAGATCACCCATGACAAGCAAAACGATTAAGATCGTAATCGGATGGATCTGCAACCGATCACCCATTACTCGAGGAATTACCAAGTCACCATGGAGAAGCTGTACGGCAAACCAGACAATGACAAATTTGACAGCCATAAAAGTAGAGTCTTGGAATGCAATGATCAAACCCGGGAAAAAAGCGATAAACGGTCCAATATATGGAATAATACATAATAACCCAGCAGAAATAGCTAAAACACTGGCAAATTCTAATCCGATCAGTAAGAAACAAACCCAGTAGACTGCTCCAAGGATAAATGAAGCAATGATCTGCCCCTTTAAAAATGAACCCAATTGTTGATTAGCAATCTTTGTCAAATTTTTAAAATCTGTACGAAAGGCTGGTGGGACAATCGCTAAAACTGACTGATAAAATTTTTGAGGATTTCTCAAAAGAAAAAAAGTGACAATGGGCCCAGTAAATAAAGTAATGAAAATAGCTGTAACAGTTGAAAAAATATTGCTGATCCGTTGTGCGCCACTTTCCCAATAATTTCCAATAAAGCCAGCTATGTCAGACGTCACGTCATCAATAGAAGTAAAAAATTGATTAAATGAATCGGCAAAAGGTGTTTTCTCCAAAAATTGACGGAGACTCTCTTGGAAATCTTGAAATAAATCTGGCAAACTGCTAATCAATGTTTTTGTCTGTTCTTCAAGAAAAGGAACAAGCCATACGCTTCCAAGCCCCAATAAAAATAAAATAATCACATAAACAATAATGACTGACAGGTTCCTCGAAAGGTGCTTGCTTAAACGTTTGATGACTGGTTCCAAAAGATAATATAAGATCAGCGCAAACAATAATGGGGGCAAGATAGTAGCGATAATAATCCCAACAGGCTTGAATATAAATGAAATCTGATGGAAAAAATAAATGATCAGTGCCAGCAGGATCACCATACCTAAAACATAGTAAGAGGTTTTGCCTCCCAAAAAGCGGATCAAACGATTCGTTGTATCTGTTTCTTTTTTCACTCATTTTCCTCCTTTGTCTATAACTTTATTATAGACAAAAGAGGGGATAAAAGGAAAATGATAGAGTTGATTGAAAAAATATCGTGAATCATCCATACGAAAGTTCTCCTCAATTAAAATAAGAAAACGCTTGACAGCTCTTTTAGCCCTATGATAAATTAAATTCTGTTGCTAAAACGTAACTATTACGATTTGTTAGAGGCGAATCGGAACATTCAAATGAAAGAAGATGAGAAGGAGTGTTATAAATGAAACGACTGATAGGTATATTGGCTACACTGGTTTTAACAGGTATGTTAGCTGGTTGCGGGGCAAGTGGAGAAGCAGGGGACAGTAAGGAAAAATTGAGCGTGATGACGACCTTTTATCCTATGTATGATTTTACAAAAGCAATCGTCGGGGATGAAGGAGAAGTAGAATTATTGATTCCAGCAGGGACTGATTCCCACGATTATGAACCTTCTGCTAAAGACATGGCAAAGATCCAAGATACAGATATCTTTGTTTATAATGATGAAAATATGGAAACATGGGTCCCCACAATCCAAAAAACATTACAAGAAGGCAACGTCCATACGATAAAGGCGACAGAAGGTATGCTTTTACTTCCGGGAAGTGAAGAAGGACATGATCATGACCATGAACACGGGGAAGAAGGTCATACACATGAACATGAGCTAGACCCGCATGTATGGCTAGCACCAAGTTTAGCAATCAAGCAGGTAGCAAGCATACGTGATCAGTTGATTGAAGCTTACCCAGAAAAACAGGAAGTATGGACAAAAAATGCAGCAGCCTATACCGAGAAACTTCAAGCACTCCATCAGCTTTATCAAGAAACATTTAAGCAAGCAAAACAAAGATCTTTTGTCACGCAACATGCTGCATTCAACTATCTGGCATTAGAATATGGATTGAATCAAGTATCTATTGCTGGTCTTTCTTCTAGTGAAGAACCCTCTGCGGCGAGAATCGCTGAACTGAAACACTTTGTTAAAGAACACGGGATCAACTATATTTATTTTGAAGAAAACGCCAAAGATAGTATTGCCAGAACGTTAGCAAACGAAGCAGGTGTATCTTTAGAAGTGTTGAATCCTTTGGAGGGGCTGACGAATGAACAAATAGAAAATGGAGAAAACTATCTTTCTATCATGGAAGCCAACCTCGAAGCGTTGAAAAAAACGACAGAGACAGAAAACCTGTTAGAAGATACTTTGACTCCCAAAAAAGAAAAGAGCGTCTATAACGGTTATTTCGAAGACGAGGATGTACAAGATCGCTCTCTTTCAGATTGGGCAGGAACTTGGCAGTCAGTAGATACGTATGTAGAAGATGGGACATTCGATCCTGTTTTTGAATATAAAGAAAAATTGAATCAGGATAAGACAGCACAAGAATATAAAGAATACTATACGAAGGGCTATCAAACAGATATTGCTTCAATCAAGATTGGTGAGAAAGAGATGGCATTTACGTTTAAGGATGGAGCAACGAAACGTTCAAATTATCGTTATGTAGGGAAAGAAATCTTAACCTACGAGGCAGGAAACCGTGGTGTAAGGTATCTATTCGAAGCAGAAGATAAGGAAAGTGGCGCGTTTAGATATATTCAATTCAGTGATCACACGATTGCACCGGCTGACTCCGAACATTTTCATTTATATGCAGGAAATGAAAGTCAAGAGGCATTGCTAAAAGAAATGGAAAATTGGCCAACATTTTATCCAGACACAATGGATGGCCGTGAAATTGCACAGGCAATGCTTTTGCACTGAGAAGCAAAAAGAACCGAAGGGTTTGGATCGGCTGATTATTTAGTCGGTCCAAACTATTCGGTTCTTTTTATGAAATTAACTTTTTTAATCCACGGATAGAGACAGGGATAGTCTCACCGTTTGCCAACGTGACTTCTCTGGTTTTTTTATTAATCGACCGCACGTTTTGTGTATTGATAACATAAGATTTATGACAACGAATAAAATTCCGATGCATTTTCTCGATTTCTTTGATCTTCTCGTAGAATTGCAATTGAGCATGAGTCAAATGAACTTCCAATTTATGTGGTGCGCCTAACGAAGTAGAAAAATATTGGATTTCTTTGATCGGTAAAAATTTGATCTCATCATTGAACTCTATTTTGAAGATATCTTTTTGGATCTGGGACATTTGAAAATCTTCAAAAATTTTGCTCAGGATCTGCTCGACATTTTCTTTTAAATCATAAAGGTCTTCTTTCACAATATAGTCAGTCGGCTCAATGTTGCTTTTTAAGATTTCCATCGACATTTCCGTATGAGAAGTCACATAGATGATTTTTCCTAAAGGATCTAATTCACGGATCAATTTACCAATCGCTACGCCATCCATTTCACTGTCTTCTAATTCAATATCTAAAAAATAAATACCAAAAGAAGAAGTTCTGATCTTGGCCGCATTGAGAAGTTCTTCCGGATCAGAGGTAGAAATATGAACATAACTGTCTAAGTTTTCAATCATGATCCTGTTTTTGATCACCGTTGATAAAACTTCCAATTGTTTTGGATCGTCTTCACAAATATAAATGGGAATCATATCATTACTCCTTTATTTTATTTGAATATAAATCGTTTGAGAAAAACGTTGGTTTTCAATTGATGTTTCAAGGAAAAGATAAGGGTTTGTCTTTGTCAATTCATCCAATATAAATAAGCCAAGTCCTTCGTTTTTTGGATTTGTTTTTGTTGAGAAACCTTTTTGTTTCAACTGGTTTAACGGTAATGTATTTGTTGTTGTATTGATTACACGAATCATCACGGAATGATTTTTCTTGATGATCGTCAATTCGATCTTTTTCTTCTTTGCAGCACTAGCTCCTTCAATCGCATTGTCCAAGATAATACCAAGCATACGTACAAGGTTTACCGTATG
This sequence comes from Enterococcus sp. HMSC072F02, assembly GCF_001837725.1. NCBI lineage: Bacteria > Bacillati > Bacillota > Bacilli > Lactobacillales > Enterococcaceae > Enterococcus > Enterococcus sp. HMSC072F02. The sequence continues at coordinate 7,860 of NZ_KV833953.1, read as the reverse complement.
TTTCGTATCCCACTCGATTGGCTTAGGAAAATGAAGCTGGACGATCAATCCTTTTTCCTGTGCCATCATAAGTTTTAATGACAGCAAACTGCGTATTTCAGGAACTTTCATATTATCCAACATACTTAGATTGGCCGGGAAAAGGTTCATCATCTGGCGTGTAGGCAATATCGTTTGATCGTAGTACGACCGTAATCCTTCCAAGTCGCCTTCTGCAATATAGCTGTGAAGAGAAAAGAGCAGATTTTGGTAATCATGTTTGAATTCTCTCAAGTCTTGATAGTTTTTTTCCAGATCTTTGATATAATCCTGCTGCATCCTGACTTGTTGCTCTAACAACTGATCAGCTAATTTCTTATTAGAGATTTTCCAATAATAAACCAAGATGATCAAGCCGACACACAGATAGAGAATGAAAAAACTAGTATTCAAAGCTAAGACATCAGGTGTTTCACCAGAAAAACGGGTATAAAAAATAATGATATAGTATGTAAATAATATCAACGTCCCAATCGTACCGATCATACGGCGGTCCACTGTGTGAAACCAAGTCTCTAACGATTTTTTAAAACAAAAAGCTAATAAAGCAGATAAAAGAGCGGATAAGGCAATGTGAAAATACTGCAAGGAATCTCCTGGTTCAACAACCGCAGATTTCAAAACAAAAAAATCGCCGATGCTTGTTAAATGATCTCCTAAAAGCGACGTCAATAATCCACAAGGAAGCGCGTAAACTAATTGTTGACGCGAAGTCGAAAAGAAGAAAAAAGTAAGCATCAGCATTCCTATAGCAATTAGAGCAGTAAAAATCCCTAAAACTGAGTAGACCCATCCAATCAAGACGCAAGAAATCAGAGTGACTCCTGCAAACAGATAGTTGTATCGGATATGATGGTCAATCAATAAGATACAAATTGTGTAAATCAAATATTGCAACGCTATGGACCATAAAAACATAAAGTACAGCTCCCATTGATTTTTACCAAATTATAGCACAATTAGCGTATTATTTTTTTAATTTTTCAGGGATTTTGAATTCAGAACTCATACCAAAGCAGCAGCCAGATACAAAAAAGTCAGATAAGTTAGTTAATTGTTTAATGATTGTTTTTTTCATGAAAGATTCCTCCAAAATTCATCAAGTAGTTTGTAATAGGAAGCAACGTAGCTATTTCTAAAACAATCCCAAGTAGCAAATAGGTAGAAAAGTAAGAAGCTGAGAAAAATAAAGTGATGAGAGAAAAAATTAGAAACATGCTGATTGCCTTCTTTAATAATGGTGGACGTTTCTCGGGTTCAATGGGATTGATTGCTGTACCTCTTGATCCATAGCGAAGCAGTAACAAAAAGCAGCTGATTAACAAAAAGACCATCATTGGGAAGGAGATAGTCAATTGCAGATGTTTCATCACCAAGGGAACGCCCCATAAATAAAGTAGTGTCCACAGCAGACAAACGAATTCAGAGTCGGAATGTAATCCATAAGCATATCTGCGGATGCAGATATAGGAAAGAAAGGTGATTCCTGTTTCCGCCCATGAGCCCGTCACCAGAGAAAAGACTAGAACGACCGCTAGTTTTCCAAGGTTGTTCAATAAAACTTCTAAGGCAAATTTTACTTGGACATACACCATATCTTCTTCCGATTTATCTCCGCTGAATAAGGTTTCTAATAATTTGTTCACAACTTTATCTTTCATCTCATACGTACCCCACCACAAATTCTATGCTAAAAAAAATAAAAAACGTGTTTTGTTTCATAAAAAGTGGTTTTGGCATCAAAACCGTCATGATTTCCTTAAAAGAATCTTCATTTTTTAAATCCTTTCCAAAAAAGGTGACAGTTTTGATACGAAAAGTACTTTTTATGACAAGTTTGTGTTTTTTTGATTATTTTATGTTAAAAATTTACTGACCTTAGAAAAGGTGATGGAGGGATTCTTATGGAAAATGAACAATTGTTTGAAGTCGGCGAAACATATGCATTTAAATCTGATTTATTTGAATCACCAATAAAAGGAAAAATAGAAAAAATCTATGAAAATAGCGTGATGATACGTGTCATGAATTGCGCAGCAGAAGACAATGATACCGCTCATAATCTGCACTGGCAGTTAGTTGTACGCAAATCAAGTACAATAGAAGAATAAAAACAGATAAAATGTTGAGAGCATAAAAGAGTAGAAGTTCATCCATTCTACTCTTTTATTTTCATGAATAGGCGTGACTTCTAGCTACTATTGGCGAAGCAGTCTTTAAGGAGCAGATAAAGTCAAGGCTTTTATTTCTATAAATGAAGTAGTAAAATGAAGAACAGATTTTATTACAGGAAGGATGCCGATAATTGTGATCATTGTTGCAGGAACGATCGGTGCAGGGAAAAGCACACTGACTGAAATGCTTGCCCAAGATTTAGAAACAAAACCTTTTTATGAGAACGTGGAGGATAATGAAGTATTGCCACTGTTTTATTCTAATCCGGAAAAGTATACTTTTTTATTGCAGATATTTTTTCTAAACAAACGTTTTTTGGCGATTAAAGATGCTTTCAGCCATGATGATAATGTACTAGACCGCTCTATCTACGAAGATAGTATGTTGTTTCATCTGAATGCCGATTTAGGGCGTGTTTCTGAAGTAGAAGTAAAGCAGTATGAGGGCCTTTTAGAGACGATGCTGAAGGAATTAGAAGAAATTTCGCCACAAAAGAAACCGGATCTACTGGTTTATATTCGTGTGTCTTTTGAAACTATGTTAGCAAGAATCAAAAAAAGAGGTCGGGAATATGAACAGCTAGAGCAAGATCCTGAACTCTATTCCTACTATAAAGAACTCAATCGACGTTATGAAGAATGGTATGAACAGTTTGATATATGTCCCAAAATAGTAATCGATGGGGATAAATACGATTTCGTAGCCGATCCAACATGTGGAGAACAAATCGTACAAGAAATCAAGATGCGGGCAAAGAAAATGACAGAAGAGGCAGATGCCCAATCGATCCGCTACACTACAAATAACCCGAAAGCAAAGGGTATCTTTACAACTGAATAATAAAAAACTAAGCAAATTGCTCACTCACAAATATTTCTTTGTGAACAGCATCCTGCTTAGTTTTTTTGATTCAGGGGAATCAAAAGGTGAAACGGTTCGTATGATAAAACTGCCATAACTGAAATGTCTGAGTGAGGGCCATGATCAAGAATAAAATAGAAACAATCAAAATCGAATGGGCGCCAAACAAATGATGACAGAATACAAGGACAATAGCCCCTGCGATAAAGGCAAGAACGACAGTTAAATAGTGGAAAAATCGATCAAAATCTGCTTTTTCTTTAGAAATACAATAATCATATAAATTTGTTGCTACCCCTTTTAAATTTCCTGTTGTGAATAAATTGGTGTAGGCACGCCCGTTGATTTTATCAAAAGCCACCCACTGGATCGAAGCCGTAAAAGCAATTAAAATCGTTACTAATGCGGGATGTTCATGGACAGGTGTCAAACTAACAAAGAAAAAAATCACCGCTTCATAATATAGAACAAATAAACGCCAGAAATGTTTTTCTTTTTTTCTAAAATAATCAATCAAATACTTTGTTAGAAGAATCCCTAAGAAAAAGAAAAGGGTAGACAATACTTTTTTGCCAACGCTTAGCCACTCTCCGTCAAAAGCTTGGATGATCGATAGGATGATATTGCCAGTTTGGGCAGAGGCAAAAGCACCATACTGGATATAAGTATAACTGTCCATTGCTCCTCCGATAAATGTCAGCAAAAGACCTATTGTACGCCCCTCGTGAAAGGAAGTCTGCATTTTTTTCATCACCTTTTATGAATATAATTTTGTCTTCCTTATCTTAGCATAAACGATTGAAAAAAAGGAAACATTTTCAGAAAACCAAAATCATCTCGCTCCCCATTTTCATTTTTAGAAAGGTCTGTTAGTATAAAGAAAAAAATAGACAACGAGATTTTAAATAATCAAATTGGAAGAAACAACTTCAAAGAAGAAAGATGGGAAGGAAATCAATCAGTTGGATGAAAAAGAAATTCTCCGATTACAAAAAGAACTGAATCGTTGGGAGAACAAATATAAAAAGCTTCAACAAGTCTTTCGGCTACAAGAAGAAATCATTGCTACCTATGAAGCGGCTTATGGAGAAGCCCCTGGACTTATTGAGGAAGAGATGCAGGAAAAAGAAAGCAAAGGAAACAACTCTTTCTTTAAAATGATGGAGAAACGTTCTTATAATCGCTTCAATCAAGAACAAAAAGCAGCTATCACATACGACATGGAGAAACATCTTCGAATCATAGCGGGAGCTGGGAGCGGCAAGACGCAAACAATCTGTGCAAAAGCGGTGTACCTGATGACACAAAAACAAGTAGACGAAGAACGCATACTGATGATCACTTTTACACGGAATGCTGCAAATGAACTAAAAAAACGAGTAGATAATTTCAGCCAAAGGAAAACTGCTGTCCATATCGGAACATTCCACAGTATCTTTTTTAGGATATACAATGAGATTTGTCGAAAATTCCCTGAAGTGGCAATGCAAGGGATACAAGGAGACTTTTCAAAAGATACTGCGCAAAAAGTAAATGCTGTTTTGCAACAGCTGATACGTAAATATAATCTTTATCTATTTGATCAATATGGAGAAAAAACGATTGCTTCTCGCTTAGACTATTGGCAGAATATGAACCTATCAATAGAAGAAATGATTCAGTTAGTTAAAGAAAAATATGATTCCATTGATAAGAATACAAGACAACCGATATCAGAACGACTGTATGGATTGCTCACAGAACTCCAAGAACAAAAAAGAAGGCAGCAATTGTTAGAGTTCAATGACGTACTCCAAAATTTGAAGAGCGCTTTGGAGAATGAAGAGATTCAGCACTATATTGGACAGAAATATGATTATCTATTTATTGATGAATTTCAAGATACTAATCCACTTCAATGGGAAATCGTGAAGCGGATGACAAAGGAAAACGGGATCAAGTTAATCGTTGTTGGAGATGATGACCAAAGTATCTATGGATTCAGAGGATCAGAGCCAGCGTATATCAAGAACTTTGAAAAAGAATATCCTACTAAAACTCTTTTCTTATTAACTAATTACCGCTCTCGGGCAGCTATTGTCCAAGGAGCGAATAGATTGATCAGCTATAACAAAAATGATCGGATACCAAAGGCGATGATTCCAGCACAAAAAGAAGCGGGTGTTATGGAGGCTTATTTGTTCTCAGATACAAAAGCAGAAAGCCAGTGGCTGATAAGTCAAATTCAGTCATTTATTCAAAAAAATGGGAAATATAAGGAATCGATCATATTATACCGATCGGCTTCGCAAACACAGCAACTTGTCCAATCTCTGCTAAAAACGAATATTCCTTTTGTACTGGAAGCAGATAGTCCATATGAAGGTATCTTTGGTATCAAGTCTTTCCAACAGTTCTATCAAAAAATCGTTCATTGGCAAACAGCTCAGAATCCGCAAAAGAAAAATCAAACCTATCAGCAATTGCTGCGGCAGCTGATGGTAGACTGCTATCTGAAAAAAAGTGAATGCGATCAATACTTTTCTCCTAAATATCAAAATACAGCCATTACGGATTATATTTTGTCGGTAAGACCCAATTTAAAATCCAAATCTGCAGAAATCCGCCAGTTTGAGGAAGCGTTGCGTAAAACAGACCAGCATCAAGAAGTCTATTCGCTTGTACAAAGCTATCTTCATCTGCCACGTATAGCTAAGGAAATCGATCAGAGTGATCAAGAATGGATACGAGAAGAAGTAAAGCAACATGCTACTTTTAGAAGTATCCAAGCCTTATCGCAAGAAACCCAAGCAACAGCTAAAGAATTAAAAACCCGCTTGATTGCTTACAGACAAGGAAAACTTGATGCGCTATGTATCCAGAGCATTCATAAAAGTAAAGGTCTTAGTTACAGAAATGTCTTTTTAATTGGCTGTAACGAAGGAAGTTTGCCTTATAACGGAGCAACAGAAAAGAAAGTCATCGACTCTAATGAAATAAAAGCAGAACCAGTGACGACGATAGAAGAAGAACGAAGACTATTTTATGTTGCGATGACTAGAGCAAGAAATCGTCTGTATCTATGTGTACCTCAAATGAAAAATACAAGAAAATTGAAAGTATCGAGATTTGTCAAAGAAACCGGTAGTCGTATGAAAAAAGGAAAGTGATGGAAAAGAGGTTGTGACAGGAGTGGTCAGCTTCAAGAAATAAGAAGGAATTT
>NZ_KV833953.1:0-1483 GCF_001837725.1 Enterococcus sp. HMSC072F02 | reverse complement strand
AGGAGGTGTGACAAGATTTTTGTCACACCTCCCTTATTTATTTTTGAAAAATGAGAATACTATTATTAAAATAGGAAGTACATAGAATAATTCTCATTATTTAAACGTAAATAATCGATTTTTTTCGACTTTTTTTATTAGCTAATAATTGGTATTTTAAAAGAAATTGCTGTAGAATTGGATTATAATTAAAAAGGAGTGAGAAAATGATAAAAGTATATACTTCGCCTAGCTGTACTTCCTGTAGAAAAGCAAGAGCATGGTTGCAAGCGAATCAACTTGAATTTGAAGAGAAAAATATTTTTGCCGAACCGTTAACAGAAAGTGAGATCAAAAAGATTTTAGCAGCGACTGAAGGAGGAGTTCAAGATATTATTTCCACTCGGTCGAAAATTTACGAGAAGTTGGGAATAGATTTTAACGAATTAACTTTAAAGCAAATGATCGTCCTATTCAAAGAATATCCTTCATTATTGAGACGACCTATTTTGATTGATGAAAAAAGAATACTAATCGGATTCAATGAAGATGAAATCCGTTCATTTGTCCCTCGTGAAATTCGGTGTGTTGCTAGAAACCTAATCTATTTACAAAACAATAACATCTTAAATTCATAGGGAGGGAGTCTTCGTGGAAGTGAAAGTCTACGGATCGGCGCACTGTGTAACCAGTCTGAAGGCGAAACAATGGTTAGAATACCATCAATTGCCTTATCAATTTGTTGACTTAGAAGAACGCGATCTAAGTACAGAAGAAGCAGAAGAATTATGCAGTTTTGAAGAAGTGCAAGCAGAACAGCTATTTGTGACTTGGTCTGAGGCTTTCCATAACATTGCGGTAGACCTTTCTTGTGTAGGTAAGAAACAACTGATTTCTTTATGTACACAACATACAAAACTCCTCAGACGTCCGTTGATCATTATCGATGAAGTTCTATTTATTGGATACAATGAGCAGTTGATGGAGCAACTTATCCTAAATAAATAGTCTTTACCTATTTTAATCAAATTTCTGAGCGCTTCGTACAGTTAGAGCAGTTGAACACTTAACATCAAGTGTGTTATGTGTTCTTTTTTTGTCTTTATTTTTCTACTATAAAAGATATAATCGATTTATGTGGTCAAAATTCAAATGTACGAGGGAAAATAGGCTGAGAAATATATTGACATGTGTAAATTTACATGATATATTCATTTTTGTTGTTTTAAGTAATATGCAAATAAAATAGCATTAAAAAAACTTGAAAAATAGTTGTTGACATGTTGCTAATGACATGATAAGATAACTGAGTCGTTAAAAAAGAATAGCTTGCGAAGGTTGATTCTATTGAAAAAAACTTCAAAAAAGTTCTTGACAAATAACAAACGACAAGTTATGATAAATGAGTTGCTGAAAGATTTCAAAAAAATGAAATCGAAAAAAACTTTTAAAAAGAGTTGACAATCACTTGCCACTCTGATATGATATAAAAGTTGCTACGGCA
>NZ_KV833952.1:0-257 GCF_001837725.1 Enterococcus sp. HMSC072F02 | reverse complement strand
TTTACTTTTACACAATTATAAGGACTTTATCTTTTTTTCACTCGATATAACTAATTTGAATAATACATATAATAAAAACGGATAGAATCTGTTGCTTTATTGAATCACTTGTTTTAAATAATCAATAGACAAAAGCTATCTCTAAACGTACTTTGTAAAATAATATCATTTAAAAATTATTAGTTAATCGTTAAATATAATAAATTAAAATAAGACTATAACTATTTATTTGGGAGCGTCAATAATTTTGTGTAAAT
>NZ_KV833951.1:0-2194 GCF_001837725.1 Enterococcus sp. HMSC072F02 | reverse complement strand
TCTTTATTTAAAACTTTGCAACAGAACCATTGTCAGCAACTTTTTTATTTTAAAACTTAAATCAAATCATCAATCGGCACAGATTGGTATTTCATGGTTAAGCCGTAGTCCCCACTCTGCTTGCACCGCTTCGTTTTTTTATGTGGCATAGATGCGTCAACCACTCATCAAGAAATTAGACTTCTCTATGGAACAATTTAACCGCATGCTCTGCGTGTCAGTTTTCTTTAAACTCATTATAGCATAAAGTCTCCCTATTCGCTTTTGTCGCTCCGCTTGTACACCTCAATTGAAAAAATCGGACGTTCTGCCTTTAGGAAAAATCCCTTGCGGTCGTGGTTACTTTGATTTTTTTGATAGAGTTAAGTATTTATCTCTTCCGTCAAATGGAAAGATAGCACGTATGGCAGACTCAAACACACCTTTAGCGATTACTTCTAGTTCTTCCAAGTCATCTTGAATATCAACGGTTATATGATTACTTCTTTCCCAGTCAATTGTACATTGAATTGTATGTTCTCCAAAGTCAACATCAAATTCTTTGGTTTGATTTCTGTGTATTACCCCAACATATTTATCGTCTATTAAGACTCTGTATGCTCTTAATTTGTTAGCACCTTTTGACGTCCTCGATAATCTTATCTTTGGCATGATTTTATCCTCACTTCCAAAATTTCCGCCATTTTTTTGTTCTTCTTTGGGTTTTGTTATTGCTTGTTCCTTTAGCTGTTCCTGAAAAGCTTCGACTTCCTCTTGTGGTTGATTGTCTGTCTACTCTTCCGCTTGTAGCAAGGGTTTCATCTGTTATTTTTTTTGAAAACAACTTTTTAATCGCTCCCAATTTACGATAAGAAAACAAACAGGGATAAAAATGAACATGATTGCTAGTAAAAGCATGCCTACCATCCCAAATAATCCCTCCATCTTTGGTTCTATTATATCAAAAAACATAAAAATAACCCCTATTACCTGTCCAACAGATAACGGGGGTTATTTTAATAGCGTTGTATAGGGGTTATTATCTAATTATAGACCCCATTGGTAGGAGCAAAGCTGCTAAAGTGTATAAAAAATGCCATCACCTCAAGCCACGATAATAGTCTTCATGAGCAACTACCTACCCCAAAAAGTATGTTCTAACAAAAATTCCAATCAATATGACAACAGCTAACAATAGTGTAGTTTTAAAATATGAAACGCAACAAGAGTAAGTAATGATTCGGTGCTGCTCTTGTTATAGGAGTTATTTGAAGATTGTAAGCCCTAAAAAGTGTTATTTTTTTCGTGATATATCCTTAGCTTTCATTTTTTCGATTTCTTTGCTGGCTTTCTTCTTCCTATCCCTCAGTGCCTCTAACCAGATACCATTTAAAAGTGCCTCTCCCACAATCAATACCATTAGTTTGGCTAGTAAAGACTGATCCTTAGTAAAGATGATATAAACCATTAATAACAGAAAAGCAATTCCAGGAATCGCTCCAAACCATTTTGGCAAATATCTATCTAAAACGTAAAGTATAGCTACAATCAACATACCCATTAAAAGCCCTTTAAACTCACTCATTTTTTTCCTCCTTAAAATCTTCAATAATTTGTTTTGCTAAGTCTAACGATATTTTTTCGTCAATTACCAATTGCATAATTTTGGCTTCAAAGGTACTTGTATTATCCTGTTCAATTAAATCAATTTTTTGAATAATTTTATTCAAGCGCATTCTGACGGTCGGATAACTTACTTGATATACCTTTGCCAATTGCTTTAGAGAGCCCGAAGCATGTACTAACTGTTTAACAAATTCTTGGTCCGCTTGATCTAGTGTTAAAAACCAGTTCATATTTCTCCCCTCCTTAATTAAATAATATTTATTTTAATTTAACATTATTTATAATAAATGTCAACAAAAGACGTTATTTTTTATATGTTGACCGATTTAATTTGACTCCGAATTTGACAAAAATAGTCTTTCAAAGCGATAACAATGCCTTAAAAAGTATTTAGTACAAAATTGTTATTTAGATTTATAGACCCTAAACAAACATCTTTTGTAAAAAGCCTTTTTTCTGTTCTTTCAATAAATCTAACTTACGTTGATGAAGAGTGATAGTATCATCTAATTGTTTGAAGAATGAGCCGATTTTTCGTTGTTCTTCATAACTGGGAAGGTTCTGTTGCAAAGTTTTAAATAAAGAATAA
>NZ_KV833950.1:0-62608 GCF_001837725.1 Enterococcus sp. HMSC072F02 | reverse complement strand
ATTTTATTCTAGCTTAATTTGACAAATCATAAATGAATAACTTCTATAATCTTCCTTGCTTAAAAAAACTCATAATTCATTAGCCATCAGCTCTTTCTACGTATATTGCTGTTTCCATTCCTTCACTGCTACTATCCCTTCTTCTGCATCGTCCCAACTGTACGCTACACAACCTGGAGGATCCGTTTATTGACCATTCTTGCTGTTATACCAGTTATAATGATTATATCATTTACTTATAGGCATCTACGCTAATACAAAAGCATTTTATACTATCGAAAAAGGACTTAAATATCACGCAATAAGGAAAAACTATTATTTGTTATTTTGATTTTACTTTTCTTTCTCTTCTTTCTTTCTCAAAATAAACCAAAGGATAAGTATTAAAACGAACAACAAGAAAATCAGCGCTTCCAAGATGTAGATCCAATTATTGGCCTTTTTAATCGTCACATCTTTCGTATTCAATTCCTTGGCTTCTTTCCCGTCTATCATAAACACTTTTTTCAAATATCCATTGGTCGGTATAGTTGATGGTGGTATTTTCTTTTTTTCTTGAGAATTTTCCGTTTTCATTTTCATTTCCTAGAATGGTCATTGTGAGATGATATTCGCCTGGAGTTAGTGGCTGACCATTCAAAGCTGTTGGAAAAGAAAAGTTTGTATTCGGCGCAATCTGCAATCCTTCTTTTTCCTCCTGATATAAAACTTCAGAATGTCCTTTTTTTGTAATTTTTGTTTCAATAACTACTTGATTGATATAGGTTTTTTGATCATTTTGGACGTTTGCTAAAATGACATTTCTTGCATTGATTTGATCAGGTTTAACTTCATGGAGTACTAGGTTAGGAGCAACTTCATTCAGTGTCTGTCGCATTAACAAGGCAACAGTATAGGCGTATTCATTCTCAATCGATAAGCTTTGATCCTTGTTTTCTGTTTGATCCTTTTCCGTCACAATTTCTTTGAATGTGATTCCACCAGCCAATACACCATCGAATCGATCTTTTGGCATCTTGGCATGAAAAACCACGGTTTGAACGCTTTTAGGTTCCAGTGTCACTGTCTCTGGGTAACTCACATAGTCAATCAGATCAAAGATTAGACTTTCGTCTTTTTCAATCTCATTTTTTCCATATTCAACCATTACGTTTGAATTAGTCGTTGCGCTATTCACAGAAATGTCGATTTTCACTTCTTTTTCCGTATCATTTCTCAATTCTGCTTTTAATTCTACTTCCTGATCTGGAACAAGTTGGAGATCGAAATAAGTTTTTCTTTTATCGATCTGATTCTCTGAAGTTATTGGCGTCACCGAAAAATTGAATGCACTAGCTGTCACTGGTAACTGGTTAAAAAGTGTCCCTATAATAACTAGGAGTGTTATAAATAATTGCTGTTTTGGTTTCAAGAAAATCGCTCCTTTCATCATATGTAAGAAAAGACGGGAACAAAAGCGTGTCTCTGCCATTTTAAGCTGTGCAGGAAATAAGTATTTATGGTTCCTGTTGTCCTTGGTGAACCATGCTTTTGTCCTCATCTTCTCTTTTTATTAATTTTCTGGAACATCTGCAAGAATCCAGGATAGTTTCCCCTCAAATGTTCCAATCCTTTGATTTTCTACAGGAATATCTATTCTGATTCCATGTTGAGATGTAGAATCTAAAATAGCAGACAAATCACTTTCGCCTTTTTGGTCACTTTCAAAAATCGTAACAGCAGATGACCCTATAACCGTTGTCTCTTCAGAAGTAACAAACGAAAGAGCTTCCGGGAGTTCAAACGTTCCATTTGTAAGAACTTTTTCTTGTTTAAATTGTAATATCCAACCTCCAGAAGCCCGTTCATCCATGATTTTCAATCCACCTGAAAATTGCCCAAATACACTTAATGGTTTATTGGATATTTTATGTTGCCCAAAATCTACATACTGAGGAGCCGCTGAAAGATAAAGCTTTCCTTTTCTGTAATAAAAATAGATATCCGCTGTATTTTCGGAAAAGACACCTTCTGTATTCGCTGAATCAGAGTCAAAAACATATCCCTCAATATCAATAGGAACTTCTTTATAATTCTCTCCGATTTTTCCAGTGATTGTTTTCATTTCTGCGAGATCATTTTGACTCTCATTCTCTTTATAATAAACATGGACATCTATTTCCTTCAGCTTCGCAATCGTCAGACTGATATCATTTGACTGCTCAATTAACTTTGCATTCTCAAGATATTCAAAGTGCATAGTCAGTATCTTTTCGGGAATGACTTCTTGCAAGTCTGTTTCCAACTCAATAATCAATGTATCTCCAAGAACAAAATAATCTCCTAGATTGAGTGTGACTCGGTTTCCTGTTATCAGGATATCTTTGGCATCAACTTGATTTCCGTTGATCAAGATACGCTCAGGAATATTTAATTCTTGTGGTAGGTCTATACTAGTCTCCAATTTCTTATCTTCAAGAAAATTCCCAGTAACTTTCAATGTATTTCTGATAGTTATCTTATCGTTTCTTTCAACTTCAGCGATGCCCCCATAATCACTATCATTGACTTTTACATCAACTGATGATGACACATTAGATGGAAGTTGTGTCATCGCGATAGCGTTTTCTTGAAAAAATGTACCTGTTGAAGAAGTAAATCCCCAATTTACTTCTGTAGAACCGAATTGACTGATGAGATCAGGTACAATGTGAGAAGAGCGACCGACACCTTCCAGATCATAGGTGAGACTTCTTTGAGACGCGTCCCATTGAATGATTAATGTACGCCATGTACCATCAGAGAGAAAGGTAGGTGCTATTGTTACGCCAGTATGCTCTCCGGAATAATTGTTGTTATTTGGTTTAGGAGTGACAAAGGCGACATGTCCATGTCCCTTATTATCGGCAGTTATTTCACGATCCATTCGATCAGAAGAGCCACTATTTTTATATGTGTCGAACTCAATCGAGAGTGCATTTGCGACATAAGGCTGTCCTGATCGAGTCGAATAAGAACCAATTCCCATACCTGGGGAACCGATAACTTGACTGGGATCATTAGCCATTCTAGAATCACCAGTCAATGTAAAAGTCATACCATCTCCTGCTTTATCTCGTTGATTTCCTAAATATAAATAACATTTAAATGTAAAATCTGAGCGTAAATCGATTTTATTGTTTGACCAAATAGCTCCTCTTTGAGACCTCTCTGCTGGATTCAGTTGCAATAGCTTCCCGTTTTCCAATATGGATGTGCTGGTGCCGATAGGTTGTTGAAAAATCTTATCAATAGAAATAATATTGGGATCATTAGGCAGCCCCACTCGATAAGTCGCGGCATTCTCTAATGGCTGTTTGATTAACTCTTCAGATTCTTCTTTGTCAGTGGTCTCTTTACTGTCAGTAGTACTTGAATTCTCACTGCTTTCTTGGATCTGGCTGGATTCTGTTAAACGATCGAGTGTCGAAGCCTCTTTGCTTTCTTCGACTCTTCTATTATCATTCACCAACTGATTCGATTCCAAAGAATACCCTATAATCGGAAAGATATTAGTCGCTAATAGACTGCTTAAAATGAGCGCGATTCTTCTCTTTTTCACTATATCTTTTCCTCCTGATCGTTGAATTCCCAGATGAACTGTTCTCGCAAGTAAACTAGTTATTAGGTGTATCTTCTAATGTCCAAACTAATTTAGTAGAATATTGTTGTGCTAACTTGACCGATGTACCAGGTACCGAAAGCTGTACCGCATCTTTATTTTCATTTTCATTCGCACCAAATCGATAGACCCAAGTCCCCACACCTGTTCCTGATTTAGCATTGATTGCTAACGTATTATTTCCTCCTGGTGTCAGCGTTAATTCAGAATTGACCGTTTCAGGTGTATATGTTGGATCAACCAAAGAAACAGCCTGTCCTTTCGTAAACTTCAGCTGTGCTCCAACTAGTTCGTCCCCACTGGCAGTTTTAAATTGTTCTGGTTGGGCTACACTTAATTTCCACCCAGATAGTGTTCCTCTTTTATCTGTCACTTGGACATATGTCGGTTTTTTAGAACCATCAGTCATTTCATCAGCAGATGCATAATACGTTTTATCTGCAGTAGAAATTTTTTGAGTCCCAAATTTGAATTTTGATCCATAATCAATCGATAATGCTCCTCCTGTTCCAGGACTTGGAGGGTCTACTGGATCGACAGGGACGTTGGGATCAGGATCTTCCGGATCAACTGGAGGAGTTATTCCCTCATCTCCTGCTTCAAATGTGATCGTTCCGTCTGTGTTATATTCCTTTGGGTATACTTCAGCTGCAGAGACAAAAGTCGCACTTACTGCCATACTGAATAACATCGTTGCTACTAATATAGTTTCTTTTTTCATCATTGCCATCCCTCTTTCTTTTTTTAATAAATATACAATCGATCCATAGCACATGTTTGCTTTACGGAACTTATGAGAGAGAAGAATATCGTCCCGTGTCTGCTCATATATGTCGATTAGTTGTTAGGTGATTATCAGTCCGTTTTGATTCTTATTTTTCTATTGCCGCTTGATGCAATTAAAATTAGAACTATAGCTGTCATAGTCTTTAAAATCATTTGTACGTCTCACACCCCCATCCATCAAATATGACTTGACTGTCAAGACTGCAATCAATAGTTATTATAAGTAAATAAAAAATACATATTATATTATTTTTTGACAGTATCAGATAAAAAAAGAATAAACGCTTGCATCTAGTACTCCCTATGTTATGAATCAATTGATCAAATAAACATTCGCTAACTATTCTCCACAGCAAAAAAGCAGCATATCCACGATAAATGGATCTACTGCTCTTACTTATCCTTATATTTAACAGGGATTTTCTTTTACACATCGCTAATGCTGTCTCAATACGAAATGATCGTCATCGCTTGTTCAAATTCCTCTTGCAAATGTTGTATTTGATAGTGCTGGAAAGCTGGATGATGGGCACGCAAGAGTACACGTAATTTCATAGGATCATAGCTGTCTAACAACTGTTCTTTCAAAACAAAATCACGAGTCAGTTGCCATTCATAATAATAACCGAATGGTCGACAACTATAAATTGCTCCATGGATCAACTGATCTTCGAACCGCCGATGCGTATGACCAAAAACTACTTGCTTGATATTTGAGTAATGGTCTAGTAATTTTCCGAATGATTCTGATCCTAAAAACGCACTTAATTTGTTCCAACGCTCATAAGGAGCAGATTGATACACGATAAATGCTCGTTTAGGGACGAAATGAGTGGATAAGATGACCTCAAGCTTTTTTGCTTCCAACTGGTCTAGCAAATTTTTTGCAGCTGCAAGCATTTCTGCATTGACCTCGAGATCTGTTTTCCCACGCTGGATGAACCGATCATACCAATACAAACGTTTCATTCGTACGATTGCATCGTAATCTTTCAATTCGGAAAACTGATAGTCGTACCAGCCATTCATCCCTAAAAGAACGGTCTGCTCATTTAAAGCAATATACCGTTCATTTAAAAAATGTGGGTCTGGAAAATGGTCCATCATCTGTTCATTGGTCACATCTGCCAACTCGTGATTGCCGAAATGAAAGGTCGTAGATAATCCTTTATTGACGAAAAATTCGACAACAGCTAGGCATCGATCTACTTTATTGGCCGTATCTCCGGCTAGATGAAGCCGAGTGATCTTGTGCTTTTGCAAAACTTGCCAAAGCTGCATCAGCTCTGATTCGCCGAATTTATTGATGTCCACATGTAAGTCGCTGATGATCGCCAATTTTCCCATTTTATCCCTCTAGTCTTTTCGAACAACTTGCAAGTTGCCTTTTTTCAAACCGCTTGGTCCTTTTAATTGTAAACTATTGTAAGTTGGTTCTAAAGCAAGTGTTGATGGATCATCCATGTAAAGTATTGCACTGTCTTTAATTTTGATTGGTCCAACTGGTGTATCAGCCACTACAGAATAAAGACTTAGATCTGTTTGTGTATCTTTTTTAACAATGATCAATCGAAATGCCGTGTCTAATTGGCAACTGACTTGGCTTTCTGCAAATGGACCGTCGCCGTTTTCGATATCTAATAAAAGTTGATCATCTGCTTCTAATTTATTTTTCAATACTTCTTGTGCTTCTTTTGTCACTTCTAATTTCATCTGTATCACCTCACGTCATAGAATAATCACTTTATTCATCAGATGCAACTAATTTGTCTGGTTTTAGCTGTTTCCTGTTTGTTGGAGAGCCAACCATTCGGATTTTGTGATTCCTCTTATCACTAAAGAAACCACTTCGCCATTTCTTCGCTCAGCATCTGGGATCAATCCTTCTTTTTTCATATGTAACTTCTCCATTACCCGCCCCGAATTGGAATTTCTCACGTCATGGGTAGCAAAGATCCTTACAAGATCTAATTTTTCGAAACCTAGTTTCAGCAAAGCAGCGGTAGCTTCAGGCATATAGCCATTTCCCCAATAGGCAGAATTGAGCGCATAACCGATTTCGGCAGTCCCATTGTGGTCATTCACACGGATATCTGTCGTTCCGATCAGTTTACCTGATTTTTTTAGTTCTATACCATATTTTCCTAAAGGATCCTTTATAAAGGATGTAGCAATAGTTGCTCTTGTTTCTGCTAATGATTGGTTTGCGGGAAAGAGGAACCGTGTCGTTACCTCATCACTTGCATATTCATATACATCCTCTATATCTGCTAAAGTGACGGGTCGTAAAATAAGTCGTTCTGTTTCTATCCATTGATTTTCTGCCAGTACAAGGTCTGTTTTAATTTCTTCTCCCATCTAAATCCGCTTCTTTCGTTATTTTTTCTCTACTATAGCGAAGCAGGCTCCAAAAAGCAACCTGTTATTTGTCCAACCTTATCCATTCCTTAAATAACAAAGTATATTCTAAAAAATAAACATCCCTTAATAACTATTGGAAAAAGAATAACTTTTTGTTCACGGATTATTAACAACTCTTCGGTAAAGTAAACTTATCAAATAAAAAGACTTCTTTGGAGGAATCACTATGAAAGAATATATAAAAAGTATCTATTTTATCGAAGAAACACAAAACATCGAGGGTTCTTATATTGAAGTAAAAACACTTTTTGTCAATGAAGATAAAACAAAAGCATTGGATATCTATAAAAAATTAGCTGCAAAACAAACGAATAGTTTTGGATTGATATTAAGCGAGTATAAGATCAAAGCAGAAGAAAGTTATTTCTATCAATTATTAAAACGTTGGAGTAAGCTTCCTGCCGATTTTTATCGAAAAATGCAGATCATCAACTATCAGCCGCTTGCTGAGACACATGCGTGAATAAAGGTTGTGAAATTAGCGCTTTAACCTGTGTATTAAAGAAAAAAGATTTCCCAAACACATAAAAACCTACCGCTAAAAGTTAGCTGGAAAATCTAACTTTTAGCGGTAGGTTCAATTTTTTCGATTATTTTTGATTCTACTTAAATGCTTGATCCACATCTTCGATCATCAGTTTCATTGACTCTAAACCGCCCCCGCTTAAATACCAGACATCTGGTTCAAGGGAGATGATCTGCTGATTTTTACCAGCATTCGTTTGTGCTACCAGTTCATTGGCAGAAATATCATCTTTGCTGTCGTCTCCACCAATAGCTTTTGTTCGGTCTACCACAAATAAGATATCCGGATTTTTTTCTAGCACATATTCATAAGAAACACTTTGACCGTGAGTGGATGCTTCGATTTGATCATCCGTTTGTTCAAAGCCAAATAAATCATGGATGAAACCAAATCTAGAACCTGATCCGTAGGCTGACAATTGCCCTTCATTCACAAGTGTGACTAGTGCTTTTTTATCAGACGCTTCTGCTTTCTTTTTCGTCTGATCGATTGCATTGGATAATTCCTCTAATTGAGTTTTGGCTTCTTCTTGCTTCCCAAAGATTTCCCCTAAAGTAGTGACATTTTGCTGGAAAGATTCCCATGGCTTTTTCGCATCTAAAGAAAGGAAAATAGTCGGAGCGATTTGACTTAGATCTTTTTGAAAATCTCTTTGCCGGCCAGAAATGATGATCAGATCTGGCTGAAGCTGATTGATTTTTTCTAAGTCTGGTTCTTTGATCCCACCTGCTGATTCCACTTTTTTATAGGAGGAAAGATACTCAGGAAGGCTGCTCGTAGCTGCTCCAACTACCTTATCTCCAACACCAAGAGCATCCATCGTATCTAAAGAACCATTGTCGAATACGACGACTTTTTCAGGATTCTTTGGCACCTCGATTTGATCGCCATTACTGTCTTTTATCGTTAATGCTGTTTCAGCTTGCGTACTGCTTTTCTTTGTATCTGCCTGACTGGTGTTGTTACTATTTCCACATGCTGCTAAACCAAATGATGCTAGAATCAAGATACCTACTACTAATTTTTTCATCTCTTCTCTCCTAATGTTAGTTTTAGAAATAAAGACAGAATCTGCGGCCTTCAATCTCACAAATCCGTATGTCCATTTCGTACAATTCATCCAATACATCTTTTTTTATCATTTCTTGGGTCGTTCCTTGCGTAAATAACTGTCCATCTTTCATTGCAACAATCTCGTCTGCATAACTTGCAGCAAAGTTGATATCATGAAGAACGATAACAATCGTTTTCCCAATTTCTTGTACTAACTTTTTTAAGATCTGCATGATTTGAACAGCAAAATTCATATCTAGATTGTTCAAAGGTTCATCCAGTAAAATATAATCCGTGTCTTGCGCTAGTACCATTGCAATATACGCACGTTGGAGTTGACCTCCTGAAAGAGTGTCAATCGATTGATCTGCTATTTCTTCTAACCCGAGGTGTTCCAGTGATTCCTGAACGATTTTTTGATCTTTTGTCGTCAATTTTCCTTTCGTATAAGGAAATCGTCCAAATTCTACTAATTCTTTCACAGTAATTTGGACATTTATTTCATTCGATTGTCGTAGGATCGATAATTTTTTGGCTAATTCATTGGATTTCCAAGCCTTTACTTCGTTATGGTCTAAATAGATTTCACCTGTATCTTTTGGTATCAAACGACTGATCATCGACAACACCGTTGACTTTCCAGCACCATTTGGACCGATAAAAGCAGTCAACTTCTTTTCAGGAATCGTTAACTGTACATCTTTGACCACTGATTTTCCATGGTACAGTTTATTGACCTTTTGTAAATCGATCATAAGATACTCTTCCTTTCGCGAATCAATTTTGTGACAAAATAAATTCCTCCGACAAATTCAACAACGACACTCACTGTTGTATTCCAGCCGAAAATCTGCTCTACTGCGAGCTGTCCGCCTGTCAGAAACAGCATAGCTACCAGAAAGCTTCCGATAAATAGCTGACCATGACGATAAGTAGAAAATACACGGTAACTGACATTTGCGACAATAAACCCTAAAAAAGTAACTGGACCCACAAGAGCCGTTGATGTCCCTGTCAAAAGACTGACACAACATAAAATCAAAAATTCAAAACGATCTGTGTCTATCCCAAGGTTTACAGCTTGTTCATTCCCAAGATGGAAAACGTCTAGCACATGTCGATATCGAAATAACAGGAACCAGCAGCCGATAATGATCAAAGAAGCAGGCAAAAGATACTGGCTTTGGATATTGCCAAAACTTGCAAATAATCTCCCTTGAAGCAAATCATATTCATTCGGATCCATGATGACTTGTAAAAAGGTACTGACACTACCAAAAAGCGTGCCTAAAATCATCCCTGACATCAGTAACAAAAAAAGATTTGCTTTCATTTTTTTCAAAAGAAAGAAAAATAACAACAGACTCAACCCGACCATCAGCCCAACGTTCAATAAGAAAAAACCTGTACCTGTCTGCTGAAGCATCGTCACTCCTCCGATAAAGAAGAAAAGGACCGTTTGGACAAGGACATATAACGACTCAAGTCCCAATACGGAAGGAGTCAAAAACTGGTTATGCGTAATTGTCTGAAAGCTGATCGTAGCACTGCTGACAGCTAGCGAGACAAGGATAAATGCAAAAATTTTCTTACTCCTCAATGCCCACGCAAAATGCCAGTTTCCATATGTATGGATCGTCAAGTACACTCCCGTAACAAATAGAACTAGAACAAGCATACCAATAAAAATAGACGGCTTTTTAAGCATATCGTCGCCCCCTTATCAGAAGATAAAGGAAGATAGCCCCACCGATGATTCCAACGATCACACTGACTGGTATTTCATAAGGAAAAATCAACACACGAGCGACAAGATCGCAAAATACTAAGAACAAACTACCTGCTAAAGCAGTTACGCCAATGATTTTGTGCACTTGATCTCCATATATTTTAGAGACAAGATTCGGAATGATCACTCCGATAAAAGGAATGCTTCCTACCATGATCAACATGACTGCACTAGCCAATGAAACCAAGCCAATACCTAAAAGCTGCATCTTCTGGTAATCTATTCCCAAATTTACTGCAAACGATTCGCCCAGACCAATGATCGTAAATCGGTAAGCAAATAGCCAAACCAAGAACAACAATGGAACAACAGCATACAATAACTCATAATTTCCTCGTATCACAGTCGCAAAATTCCCTTGAAGCCATGAAGTCATATTTTGTACCAACTGGAATTGATAAGCAAAAAAAGTAGCAACTGAACCAATGATATTCCCTAACATGACCCCAATCAACGGAAGCATCAATTGATTTTTCTGGGAGAACAATCGCGTAAGGGATAAAAAAAGCAATGTTCCTGCGAAAGCAAAGCAAAATGCAGTCAAGGATCGGACGATCAAGGATGCACCAGGTAGGAAAATCATGGCCACTAAAATACCTAAACGCGCACTATCCATCGTGCCCGCAGTCGTCGGTGAAACAAATTTATTTTGGGTCAAATGTTGCATAATCAACCCACAAATACTACTGGTCGCTCCCACAAGGATCAAACAAATCGTTCGCGGCAAACGAGTCGCTAGCAAGATTTGTAAGCTTTGCCCATCTAACTGGAGCAGTTCTGACAATTGTACATTCGATACTCCGATGAACAATGAAATACTACTTAAAATAACTAATAATGCTACTAGTCGTCCGTAGCGCATCCAATCCACCTTTCTAATTGAGAATGATTTTCATTCTTATTTTAAGTGAATCGTTGAACAAAAGCAACCGCTTTTTCATATGTTTTAGGTATTATTGGGAATATGCTATAATCGTAAGAAAGACAAAGAGAAGAAGGAGGGTATTTTTTATGGCACAAGATGATGTAAAAAGCCATTTGGATAAGGGACTTTATGGTACACCTTTAGTGAACCCTGAAGAACAGCATAAATATTTAGGGACATTCAGGGAACGCTGCTATCTTAGTATGACTGTTGCTGAAATGATCCAACCAAAAAACAAAGAGAACTTTTTAAAAGAACTCAAAAAACATCCAGATGCTTCCATACTCTTGAATGGGGCTCTACCCCTTTCTGTCCAAAACCAATATATCCAGCTAGCAACGAAAAACAATAGCCGTTTCACTGTAGTCAACGATCACGTCACTGCAAATCCTGAGGAATTCGGATTGCTCTTAACAGCAAAAGAAGCAGTAAATGAACCTGTGATCGATATCGAAAAAAAATACCCAGAAGAAAACTCTTCGCCAGCTGAAAAAGAAAAACCAAAAAAGAAAAAAAGCTTCTGGAATCGTTTATTTTAAAACGAAAAAACACATAAATTTTTACATGCAAAAAAGCTTTTGAACAGATTGACATCAAATAGGACAATCTGTCAAAAGCTTTTTCGTTTAAAATACTTCAGGATATAACAATTTCAATACATTCATCGTCAATCTTCTGCCTTTTCCTGCAAAAGGATAAACATGCATATGCATCGCTGGATTGAAATTTGCTTCGATGATCCCGTATGCTTTTTTATCGGTTGTAGGATCGATTTCTTTATCTGGTATGATCAAATCAATACCACTGATTTTAGCTCCTAGTGCTTCTACCGCAGAAACGGCGATTTTTTTGTAAGCTTCAGAAAATTCATCCGTCATATCGATCGAATCACCGCCCGTACTGATATTTGAGTTCTCCCTTAGATAAACAATTTGATTGGCTTGGGGAACTGATTCGATCGTTAACCCTTGTTCTTTCAACATCAATTGTTCTAATTCGCCTAATTGGATCAATTCCAACGGTGCACGATGATTCGTTCCACGCAAAGGGTCACTATTTTTTTCTTCAACAAGTTCTTTCACTGTTCGGATACCGTCACCAATAACATTAGCAGGGACTCGCAACATGATGGCTTGGACTTCTCCATCAATTACAAAGAAACGATATTCCGTTCCCGGCATAAATTCTTCTACTAAAACCGAGCTGTCTTCACGAAAAGCAATCGCCAATCCTGCTTGATAATCCTCCAGATCAGCCCCTTCCTTGAAAATCGTGATACCTAACCCGTAATTTGTGGACTTAGGTTTGATCACAAAGGCCTGATCGGCAAATCTTGGATAAGCTTTTACGGCTTCTTCCATGGATGAAAATTCTGCGCCTCCTGGTACTCGGAACCCAGTTTCTTTTAAAACTTTTTTCGTTACTGTTTTGTTTTCCATGATAAGCGGAACGATATAGCTGTCCTTACTTGTCATGTTTGCATTTTTCACATATTCTACATGGTCTTGGAATTGCAGACGCAAAAATTGATCCGACTCATCTAATACTTTGACTTGGACACCTTTTTGGATGGCATCGAACATAAATATCTGAGTAGAAAGTTCCATTTCGCGAAAACCGGCCAACTGATAGGGACGTTCATGACTTTCTTTATAATATTGATGCCCCAATGCCACAGCAACTTCTTGCTGGCTCGATAGCTGTGCTTCTTGATAGAGTTTCGCTGCTAACGTTTGTTCGGGATGATCCATTTGTGTCAATGCATCCTCCACTAAATAAAGAGAATCCAACCAATCCAATTCAACCAGCATTTGCTTCATCCCTTCAAGGATTTCTTTACCTTCTTGATGAAATTCAGTCTGATGTGATGGTTGTTCTAGTGCTACTTTGTTATTTCGAGTCGTACCTTCTGCCACCCATTGGTCACTGTCTTCTTTTTCTTCTGTCCATAGCATATACATCAGGAATAATTGTAAGAAACGAACTTGTTCCGGATTGATTCCCAGCCTTGCGTAAGGGTTCAGATCGATATTCCGCAATTCAATATAACGAACGCCTGTTTTTGCCAGATCTGCGACTTTCTTTCCGCCTCGGAAACGAAGCGGTGTATAAAATTCTTTCTCCTCCGAAAGTTTCCCTTCTTCGATCATTCGCTCAATATCTGCTAAATACTGTTTCATGGAAGCATAGGAAACTTTCACATTTGGATGATTCGTGTAGCCTAGCGCACTGTTTCGAATACTGCGAACAGGTTCTTGCGGGTGTGATTCATTTATAAAATAGTTCTTCTCACTCATCGGTGAAGCACCAAATAAATAAGTGATCATCCAGCGATAGCGTAAAAAATTTCTCGCTGTTTTCAAATAAAGTTCTGTTTTGAATTCAGAAAAATCCTGAAATTCTTCCTGATGGCTGAACAATGTTCTTAACAATTCGTCACCAAATTCAAAATTGAAATGGATGCCGCTTACCATTTGTTTTCGCTTCCCGTATTCTTTTGCTAAATAACGTCGATACAAGACATCTTCGAAATTTTTTAATTTTGCAATAATGATTTCTTCGTCTTTTTCCGGTAAGGCAGGTGGCATACTTAATGGCCAGATCATCTCTTCTTTCGGTATAGAACGAGCAGTCACATCATAAACAGCAGCCAGATACTGAAATAATTCGGGAATAGAATCGGTAACAGGGGTGATCATCTCTGTTTGTGTTTCGCTAAAATCTGTTTGGATATAGGGGTGATAAGATCGATCGCCAAAGATTGCTGGATGATCGGTTTTTGCTAGATTTCCTGCAAGATCAACCCGCTGTCCTTCCCGTTCTATACCAAATCGAGCTTGGTCGATAAAAGGGCGCGCATTGTCATGCAATAATAATTGCTTAAAATTCATCATTAAGTGACCTCCAATTCATATGAATCTAATTATAATCAAAAAGTCTAAGAAAAAGAACGAAATTGTTTGAGAACCGCTTACAAATAAGTATAAAAATGAAGGCATCAAAAACACAGCTATGTTAAAAACAATCATTCAAACAAGGAGCTGCAACTTTTGTCACAGCTCCTGCTTTTTAGACATAGGTTATTCTTCTTTTAGCAATCCTTTGAATAATCCAACGACAAAATCGTTTGGATCAAACGGCTCCAAGTCATCGATGCCTTCACCCAACCCAACCAATTTCACTGGTAAATGCAATTCATTACGGATAGCAAGTACGATACCGCCTTTTGCTGTACCATCTAATTTTGTCAAAACAAGACCGGTCACATCTGTTGTTTCTTTGAATTGTTTTGCTTGAACCATCGCGTTTTGACCAGTTGTTGCATCTAATACAAGTAGTGTTTCTTGGGGTGCTTCTGGTAATTCCCGCTGGATTACTCGTTTTATTTTTTCTAGTTCGTTCATCAAGTTCACTTTATTTTGCAGTCGGCCTGCAGTATCAACTAGTAAAACATCTGCCTGCTCTGTCTTTGCTCTTTCCAAAGCATCGAATACGACAGCTGCTGGATCGCCGCCTGCATTGCCACGAACAACTTCAACACCAGCGCGTTCGCCCCAGACAACTAATTGGTCGATTGCTCCAGCACGGAAGGTATCTGCTGCTGCCATCAATACTTTTTTACCTTCGTTTTTGAACTGATGGGCAAGTTTACCAATACTTGTTGTTTTCCCTACACCATTGACGCCGACAAACAAAATAACTGTTAGTCCGTCTTCTTGGATATTTAGTTCATTTACTTCATTGATTCCTTCCGCTTCATAGAGATCCACAAGTTTCTCGATGATCGCATTTTGGACTTCTGCCGATTTTTTCGCATTTCTGAGTTTCACTTCTTGACGTAACGCTTCGGTGATTCGTATCGCTGTTTCAAAACCTACATCTGCCCCGATAAGTGTTTCTTCTAATTCTTCAAAAAAGTCTTCATCGACTGTTCGAAAATTGGCAAACAGCTCATTCATCCGTTCACCAAATGTTTTACGCGTCTTTTCTAAACCCTTGTCGTACTTCTCCTGTACTTCAACTTCTTCCGTTTTCTCTTCGCCAGTAAAAGCACGCTTGATTTTATCAAAAAATCCCATTTGACTCCCCCCTACTCTAATACAAATTTTTGGATCACTTTGGCTACGCCATTTTCTTCATTGCTGGCTGTCACAAAATCTGCTGCTTCTTTGACGAAAGGCACAGCATTCTCCATCGCTACGCCTAGACCAGCGTATTGGATCATCGGTAAATCATTTTCTTCATCACCGATTGCCATGATTTCTTCTTGTTTCAAACCAAGATCTTTTGCCAATAAAGAAATACCATAAGCTTTTGTGACACCTTTTGGCATAAATTCCAAAAGCATACTTCTCGTTTTGATGATCTCATACATTTCATGGAATTCTGCTGGTATTTCTTTGATTTTAGGATCTAATTCTTCTTGGTCATAAGCGATTACTGCCTTATTAAGCACAAATTCATCTGTAATATCGCTTATATCCGCTGGTTGGAATTGCAGCAGCTTATTCAACACATTGTACAAGGATTGCTTTCTTGGGGCACTAGGCAGCTGTAAAACCACATTGTCAGACAAAACATCTAGTGGCAGATCCAATTGCTGAGCCAATTTGTATAAGCGTTGGATATCTGATACTTCCATCACTTTCTTTTCCATGATTTCACCAGTATCGTTTTTTTGTACCAAACCGCCGTTGAAAGTGATGCTGTAATCACCCTCATCTACCAGCCCTAATTCTTGCAGATAATGCGCCATTGCAGCTAAGGGGCGTCCTGTACATAGAACGATCTTGACCCCTTGCTGTTTTGCTTGTGCTAATGCTTGTTTATTCTCATCTGAAATCAGCTTTTGTTCATTTAATAATGTACCATCCAAATCGATTGCTACTAATTTGATCATTTTCGTTCCTACACTTTCGTTTCGTTGATTTTCGCCTCTTCATTGATATCTTCCATCCGTACAGAAACGATTTTTGATACACCGGATTCCTGCATCGTCACTCCGTACAGTACATCTGCTGCGACCATCGTTCCTTTGCGGTGTGTGACTACGATAAATTGTGTGTCATCTTGGAAGTCGCTTAAGTAACGACCAAAACGTTTCACATTTGCTTCATCTAACGCTGCTTCTACCTCATCTAAGATACAAAATGGAACAGGACAGACACGGATAATAGAAAAGAGCAGCGCAATGGCTGTAAGTGCTCGTTCTCCTCCGGAAAGCAAACTTAAACTTTGCAGTTTCTTGCCAGGAGGTTGTACTTCAATCTCAATACCTGTTTTCAGCAGATCCGTTGGTTCTGTCAATACTAATTCAGCTTTACCGCCGCCAAACATATTAGGAAAGACAATTTTGAATTCTTGACGGATAGCTTCAAATACTTCTTTGAATCTTGTCCGCACTTCATCATCCATCTCATCCATCGTTTCAAACAACTGGTTTTTCGCTGCTAACAGATCATCTCGCTGTGTTGCTAAGAAGGTATGTCTTTCACTGACTTGTTCGTATTGTTCGATTGAATTTAAGTTTACTGGTCCTAGCTTTTCAATTTGTTCTTTTAAGGAGGCAACCTTTATTCTGCTGTCTTCGATATCGGTTATTTCTTGATAGTCATGGGAAGCTTTCTCAAATGTCAGCTGATATTCTGACTGCAGATAGGTCAAATGATTATCTAAAATCATTTCAGCTCGGTCTTTTTGGACTTCTAATTTGGATTGTTCCGACAGTCGTGCTTTTTGCTCACGATTACGCTCTGCCAAGACTGCTTCAAGCTCATCGATTTCCCTCTGCCTTCTATCTCGCTGCTCTTTGGCTTTTGCCAACTCAGCTTTCAATGTTTCTCGCTGAGCAGATAATTCGTCAATTTGTTTTTCCAAACTTTCTTCTGTGACTTCATGATCAGAAAAGTCTGCTGTCAATGTCGCCAACTGTTTTTCTATCGCTTCTTGACGTTCGATTGCCTCTGCTTTTTGGACCCGGGCACCGCGGAGCTGGATCTGCAGATGATTAAACTGCTCTTTCAAGACAGCAAGATCTGCTTGTTCTTGTGCTTTTTGACTTTGCACTTGTGCTCTTCTGGCTTCCATCTGGTCACTTTCTTGACTTAAAGATTTGATCTCTTCGTCGATTTGTTGACGTTGCGTTTCAAGATCTGTTTGTTTGTCTTTCAACTCGTTCGTTTGTTTTTCGTAATCTTCGATAAACTGCTGTAGCTCACGTGTCTCAAAAGTTGAGATTTGCTTTTCTTTTTCAAAACGTTCAAGTTCGTTTATGATGTTTTGCAACTGATTTGTCGCTTCTTGTTCTTCGAAACGTAATTGTTCGCCTCGTGTACGCAAAACTTCTTGTTCTTCGGCTAAACGAGCTGTTTCTTGCTGCAGCTCCTGAACTTTCTTTTCTTGCACTTGGAGTTGCTTATCTGCTTCTTCGAATTCACTAGTCAACTGTTTCAATTCTTGGTTTTGTACAAACAAACTGCCTTGGTTTCCTCGTTTGTTCGCTCCACCTGTCATGGATCCTCCGGCATTCATCACGTCGCCTTCTAAGGAAACCACTCGGTATTGATAGCGGATCGTTTGCGCGATCGCATTGGCACTAGTTAAGTCTTTTGCTAAAAGGATCGTTCCTAACAGGTTTTGAACCACTGTTTGAATTTGATCAGGATAAGCAACTTGTTCACTGGCAATCCCTATAAACCCTTCTATAGCTGCTGCTTGTGTCAATATATGAGCTGGTAACTGTCTTGGTTTGATTGTCGTCAGCGGAAGGAATGTTGCTCTTCCTCCTCTTTGCTGTTTCAAATACGTGATGGCTTGCCGAGCATCTTTTTCATTTTCAACGATGACATGTTGAGCTGCTCCACCTAAAGCTGTTTCAATGGCTAACGTGAAATCTGCAGGGACGTCGATCAGTTCAGCCACTGCTCCGACAATACCGGAAAGCTGCTGTTTATGCTGCAAGACCAATCGAACGCCTTGGTAAAAACCAAAATAGTTTTCTTGGATTTCTTGAAGGCTTTTCTGACGAGCACGCAGCTGCTGGACTTGATTCATCAATTGATACATTTTAGGCTGTTCTTTTGCTAATGCTTCTTGGAACTTTTTCCCGTTTCGTTGGATCAGTTCTAACTTCTCTTTTGTTTCAGTTAAAGATGATTTTAGCTGCGCCTGCTTTTGTGTCAATTCTTCTTTTTGTAAGATCAATCGATCTACTGATGCTTCTACTTCCGATTGCTTGGCTAACGTCTGCTTGCTTTTTGCTGTTTCTTGTACATATTGACGTTCCAGATACTTCAGTTCGTTTCCTACAGCTGCTTGTTCTTGCATCAAATCAACATATTGATCTCTTAATTCTGCCAATAATTCTTTCGTTGATTTTTGGTATTTTTCTAATTCTTGCTGTGTTTTTATGAGATTTGCTTCAGCTTTTTGGATCTCTGTTTCTTTTTCTGCTGCTTCTTTCATCAAGCTTTCTTGAAGCTTTTCAAAATGTTTAACCTTTTTTTGTGCTTCTGCTAATGAAGTTTGATATTCTTGCGAGCTTTTTTGTGTATGCTTTGTCCGCTCCTGCAAAACATCTTTTTGTCCTTCTGTCTGCTTCAGTTTTTCCGAAAGATCTAATAATACTTGCTGATTTTTTTCAATCAGACGGTCGGCTTGCGCATTTTCTTTACGCTGCTTCGCCAAAATGGATTCTTGTTCTTGGATCGACTCAGATAGTTTGCCTAATTCTAGATTGAATTTCGCAAGCTGTGCTTGTTTGTTGTCCCAATCTTTTTTTGCTGTCTTGATTTCAGCAACCATCAAAGAAACATCGGTTTGAGTCAGTGTTTCTTTTAGCCGTAAAAACTCCTTTGCTGCCTCACTCTGAGCGGCCAAAGGAGTTAACTGTTCTTCCAATTCATGGATGATGTCTTGGACGCGGCTGAGGTTGTCTTCTGTTTCAAAAAGCTTTTGTTCTGCTTTCTTTTTCCGCTGCTTGTATTTCAACACACCAGCTGCTTCTTCAAAGATCCCACGACGGTCTTCCGGTTTACTACTGAAAATCGCTTCTACTTTTCCTTGAGAAATGATTGAGAACGATTCTTTTCCTAATCCAGAATCTAAGAACAATTCTTGGATATCTTTTAATCTGCAGCTTTGTTTATTGATGAAAAACTCGCTTTCCCCAGTCCGTCGATAACGGCGGGTTACACTGATCTCATTGTACTCCAATGGCAGATAATGATCACTATTGTCTAAAATCACTGTGACTTCTGCAATATTCAGCTGCTTACGGGTATCGGAACCGGCAAAGATGATATCCGGCATTTTTCCGCCTCGCAAACTTTTAGCAGATTGTTCTCCTAATACCCAGCGGATAGCTTCTGTAATATTGCTTTTTCCGCTGCCATTTGGTCCAACCACTGCTGTGACGCTGTTTTCAAAATCAATGACTGTCTTGTCTGCAAATGATTTAAAACCGGCTATTTCAATTCGTTTCAAATACAAAGCTTTCCCTCACTTACTTTTACAGTGCTGCCAATGCATTTTCCGCCGCAGCTTGTTCTGCTAATTTTTTCGATTTTCCTTGTCCAGTGCCAATCAATTGATCATCTACGTAAACTTCGATCCAAAATACTCGTTCATGAGCTGGACCTTCTTCATTGATCAATCGGTATTCGATCGATACATCACCTGATTTTTGCAAGACTTCTTGCAATTTTGTTTTATGATCCATCTCATGTGAAAAAGCACCTGCTTTGACTTTAGGAAAAATCACTTTTTCGATGAACGCATGGGTCGTGTCGAATCCTTGGTCAAGATATAACGCGCCTAAAAAAGCTTCGAATAGGTCGCAAAGCAATGCTGGTCGCGTACGTCCTCCTGAATTCTCTTCTCCCTTGCCCAACAGAACATATTGATCAAAGTGACATTCTTTGGCAAATTTCGATAAGCTGTCTTCGCGAACGATCGCTGCTCGTGTTTTTGTCAATTTTCCTTCTGGCAAATGAGGATATAAACGGAATAAATACTGAGAAACCATCAATTCTAAAACGGCATCTCCTAAAAATTCAAGTCGTTCATTATCCGATAATTGCAGATTGCGATGCTCATTCACATAGGATGAATGGGTAAAAGCTTGTTCAAGCAAATTTAGATCGTGAAAAACGATGTTATAATTTTCTTTTAGTTCTTTTGTCAGCTGGTTGTCCATTTTCCACATTCCTTTTATGGATATTTTTTCGATACTTCCTTATTATACTGGTTTTTTGTTAAATTTGAAATGGTTCGGGTAAAAGGTAAGTAAAGCTTTAATAATCCTAGTGATTGACGAGAGGTTGTGAAAAAGCCGTTTAGTTCGGAGTATTAGAGAAATAAACAAAAAGACAGCTTCTCATATTTTGCCGTTTCTTGAACGAATACCGTGGAATAGCTGATTGAACACTGTTCATACAAAAAAAGGATGTGACACGACTATTGTCACATTCCTTTTTTTGTACAATCCCTTATTCTCGTATGTTTTCAATGACTTCTTGGACGGGTCCTAGCTGAACCTCTGAAACATGAATGCTCAATAGAAGAAACACCGTTAGTAACACTTGAAAAAGGAGCGAAATGAACACACACCATTTTATCCATCGTGGGTGAATCTTTGGCTGATGACTTTTCAATAAAACGATTGAAAAAAACAGTCCAATCACTGGTAAACTATCAGATAAAACCAACAGAATGAACACATAAATAAGGTTTATTGGATTGATTTCTTCCATTCATTCATGTCCAACACATAATCGAATTCTGCTGCCAATGTTGGATCATGGGTGACCACAAGGACCGTAGCTCCTTTTGCATTCAGTTCTTGTAATGCTTGAAGGACGATTCCTTTGTTCTTTTGATCAAGAGAGGCTGTTGGCTCATCTGCAAAGATGATCTTTGGTTCTTTCAAAAATAAACGAGCAAGAGCAACTCGCTGCTGTTCTCCTCCGCTTAAGAGAAATATTTTTTGTCTATCAAATGGTCTACCTGAAATTTTTCGAGGGATTCTTTGATTTTCTGCTCCTCTTTTGAGACCAAGGTCAAGTAATCGTCTGGTACATTTCCTGCTGATTTTCTTCACCACTCGCTGCTTCGATGATGATCGATGAATGGATTTCTGGAATCGCTGATTTGATCATTTCGGTTCCAGCAAAAGAAATAGCATATAAAAAAACTGGTGACTGTGAATAGAAAAAAGAAGCGATAGATTTTTTTCATCGTTTAGAAGAAAGAAGCGGCTGGATCAGCCGCACTAACGGCATTGATTGGTGCGATCCAGCTGCTCAAGGCAATAAGTGTACATGAACTTGCTATCATCTTTTTCACATTTCTCTTCATTTGTATCCGCTCCCTTTTTTGAGTGCCTAAGGTGTCTCACGAGTGACTATTGAAACATACTTGAACAAGCAAAGGCGACAGTCGTTCGGTCCCCCTTTTTTTATTTTAAAAAGAGATAAGTGTGAACCTTCTCTTTTATTAACTACACGAAAAATTCCCATCAATTTAAAATAACAATAATTTTTATTCAACTTAAATTAAATAACGCATATTTTATACATTTTTCTTCTTTAAAATCTATTTAAATTATATATAATAACACATTTATGATCAACGTGTTTTTAAAATAAAGTTTTAAAAAACTACATTTATTTTTATTTGCTATCAAAAATAACGATAATTAAAAAAACCGAAAAAGGACATCGCCCTTTTTCGGTCATTTTTATTGATTATGAACGTGAATCTGCTGTAACAGAAACATTTGCCCATGGGTTTGGTACATCATAAGACCAATCCCAGTCTTTGACGCGGTCGTTCACTGGCAATACTTCGTTACGGAACAACGTTGGAATCGCAAATGCTTCTTCAAACGCATACTGTTGCCATTTTTGATAGGCTTTTTTCAAATAGTCTTCATCAAATGCTTGGCTTGAACTGATATCGTTGATCAATTTTGTATTTTCTTCTGATTCATAACGAGTGTAGTTGAATGCTGCATTCGGTCCCCATAGTCCACTTGGATTTGGATCAGTTCCTGTATTCCAAGCAGCTTGGTAAACATCGATTTCAGGATCATCGTTTTCTAATTTATCGTAGAAAGAGTTGAATTCAATCAGACGACCTGTTGTGTATTGGACATCCAAACCGATTTCTTTCCATTGTTGGATATAGTAATCTGCCAATGGTTGCGCTGTTTCTCCACCAGACATCGAAGCAAAGTTGATGGTTAATTTGTTTCCATCTTTGTCTTCTCTTAACCCATCGTCGTCCACATCTTTGTAGCCGGCATCATCCAATAGTTTTTTCGCTTTGTCTAAATCTTGCGTGAATCCTTTCAATTCATCATCATGATAAGATTGGAATACTGGAGGGATCAATGAAGTGGCATTGCTTCTTAATCCTGCATAGAAACGTTCGCCTACTGCATCATTGTCTAAAGCATAGCCCATTGCTTGACGTAATGATTTATCTGCCATTTTTGAATCCGGGTTGTATTCTACACTCTTTGTTTCCGCGTTCCATTTACCTAGTTTAAATCCTAGATAAGTATAAGATGTTTGTTCACGACCTAAATTTGTATAGCCGGAAATTTCTTTATACGTATCATATGTGTCTGTTGGCATTTGGAAAATCATATCGTATAATTTAGAGTTCAATGCTTCAGTTGCACTGGCTGTTGGTACAGATTTCATCGTGATTTTTTTCAGTTTAGGCGTACCATTCCAGTAATGCTCATTTGGCAAGTATTCCACAGATTCTCCAGCTACGATGTTGCTCATGTAGTACGGTCCGAAAGTTACTGGGTTTTTACGTACTTGATCGCTAGATTCCATATCTTTGATTGCTATACCTTCCAATGTATGTTTCGGTGCTGCATAAGACCAAATCCCGCCACCAGCTTGCAGCATGCTTGGGTTTACATCTTTATATTCGATCTCAACTGTTTTGTCATCCACTTTTTTGATACCAGAGATCGTATCGGCACTTCCATCATGATACTCTTCCATCCCTACGATATTACGGAACGTATCGTCGTATCGGATACCAGTGTAATCTTTATGACCGATGATCTCATATGGGAAAATCACGTCATCAGCTGTTACGTCTTCACCATCTGACCATTTGACATTGTCTTTTATTTTGATTGTTGCTTTCTTCGTATCTTGATCTAGGTCAAGCGTAGCTGCTCCATCATCGGTGATTCGGAAATCATCGTTACTTGCAAATAACGCTTCATGAGAAGGAGCCATGAAAGCTGCATCAAAAGAATCTTGATAAAACTCCCACTGGAACAATCCTTTGAACTGACTGTCCGTTGCGACCGCAGCTTCTAATTCACCGTCTTCGATTGCATCATCATTGTTTTTTGTTGCGATTGGAAAAGTTAATTCCTCTTTGTTATTGCTGTTGCCTCCAGAGTTATTTCCAGAAGTATCTGTACCTCCGCCCCCGCATGCTGCAAGAACAACAGCAGACATCAGCGTTGCAAATCCAAAAATCGTTTTCTTCATTCCTATTTCCCCCTTCGCTTCTATAACTAGCCTAACCGTTGGCGTGCATCTGCAGAACGCTTGAATGCCTGTCCAACATAATTGATACTCAACATCAAAACTAAAATGAGGATTGATGCGGGTAACCAGATCCATTGCCGATTCACTAAGACTTCTCCATTACTTGCATAACCGATCAGTGTACCTAAACTAGGTACATTTGCCGGCAAACCGAAACCTAAGAAAGTCAAAGTTGTCTCGATACCGATGTTTGCCGCAAAGTTCATTGTCAAGTTCGTAATGATCAATGAACTTAGATTCGGCATAATTTCGCGGAACATGATTTTAAAATCACTTGTTCCCATTGTTTTTGAGGCACTGACATAATCTCTTCTTGCTTCAGATAATGTCTTGCTTCGGAATAATCGGGCTTTAGCTACCCAATAAAATGCACTCATGATGAAAATAAAGGACCAGACATTGTATCTGGAAATAATCGAAACGAAGACGATGATGATCAACATAATCGGTAGAATCATGATAAAATCAACAATTCGCATCAAGATGTTGTCAATGATCCCTCCGTAGTAGCCAGAGATGATCCCTAATCCAACCCCGATGATCGAAGTAAGGATCGTGATCGCAAATCCGATCGTGACAGAGTTTCTAGCACCTATGATCAATTGACCTAATACATCACGTCCGCCTTCATCTGCTCCCAGAATGAACTTTTGTCCTTGTGTCGAAACTGCTCCTGGGGCAGCATATTTGTCAAAAATACTAACATACATCACTTTATCTTGATCGGTCAGCATCGCACCGATAAAAATCACTAATAATAAAACCACTAGCAAACCTAATGAAAAAATAGCGATTTTATCTTTTTTAAATTCTCGAGCAATCATTCGTATCCCCATAGGAGGGATACTTTCTTGAACTGCTGTATTGTTTTTTTCACTCATCGATCCATTCTCCTTTCTGATTGGTTTTATTGAATCCGAATACGCGGGTCAACGATACTCATAATAATATCTGACAGTAACGTCCCCACTAGCGTCGCGATTCCTAAAATCAATACTAAGGATGTGATCACGGTGTAGTCTCGTTGACCAATAGAGTCAATAAATAGTTTCCCGACTCCTGGATAGCCAAAAATCTTTTCGATAACTACAGAACCAGCAATCAACGAAGTGATTTCATACCCCATTTGCGAAGCCATCGGCAACGCTGCATTCCGGAAGATATGTCTACTGAATACTTTATTCGTCGGTACCCCTTTGGAACGGGCTGTTCTGACAAAATCAAGCGACTTCGAATCGATTACTTCGCTTCGCAGATATTGGATCGTAACGGCAGTCGCCAGAAATGCTTGGGTAATCGATGGTAGCAGAATATATTTCAAGCGATCTATCCACTGAGTGATAAATCCCCCTTGCAAACCTAGTGTTTGAGAACCGCTTGTTGGGAACCAGCCTAAACGATAACCAAAAACAAACAGCATGATCAAGCCGAAGATGAATAACGGAACAGCAAAACTAAAGAAGTTATAAATCACGACGATCTTATCCAAGATCGAATTTTGATACCGGCCTGCTAGCATCCCTAGAGGCACAGCAATCAAATAAGTAAGGACAACTGTCAAGATCGATAGATATAACGTGTTGATGATCCGTTCACCGATTAGGTCAGCAACAGAGCGTTTGTATAAGAAACTTTGACCAAAATCGCCTTGCAAAGCATTTCCGATCCAACGGAAGTACTGGACATACCATGGGTCATTCAATCCAGCTGATTGTCGCATTTGTTCGATCACTGCCGGATCTTGGTTTGGGTTGATCAAACCAGTAAATGGATCCCCTGGCATCGCTTGGGCTAATAAGAAGATCAGAACACTTAAAATAATAACTTGCGGGATCATCAATAAAACACGTCGCAGAATCGTTTTCCACATTAGCTCGCACCTCCATCTTTCAACGCCACTTTATGTGTAGTTGTGATCGTACGCAAATCGTAGACTCGGCCAGTCGCATCATAGTATTCTCTTTGGTTTTGGATATACTCTTGTTCTACTTTTCGGCGATTTTCTTTGTGGCTTTCCCGATTTTCTACATCGATTTGCGGAATTGCTGAAAGCAGACGTTTCGTATAGATGTGGCGCGGGTCATTATAAATGTCCTCTCTTGTACCGATTTCTACAAATCGACCTTTGTACATAATTGCGATGTTGTCGCACATATGTTTTACTACACCTAAATCATGAGAAATAAATAAATAGCTGAGACCGTATTCTTGCTGGATCCGTTTCATGAAATTCAATACTTGTGCTTGAACAGATAGATCCAGAGCAGATACCGGTTCATCGGCCACGATTAATTTTGGATTAGTAGCAACAGCGCGGGCTACTCCTAGACGTTGGCGTTGTCCCCCTGAAAATTCATGAGGATATTTGTAAAGTGCATCTTCCGGCATCCCAACGATATCTAGCAATCCTTTTACCTTCTTCTTTTCTTCTTGATCGCTTAACCGTTCAAAATTTCGGATAGGTTCTGCAATGATATCCAATACTCGTTTTTTAGGATTCAAACTAGACATTGAATCTTGGAAAATCATTTGTACGTCTTTGTTATAACCCATTTTTTTTCGGTTGCTTCGCTTCGTTACATCTTTTCCTTCATACATGATTTGTCCAGCTGTCGTCTTTTCTAAACCAACGACTGCTTTTCCTGTAGTGGATTTTCCGGAACCGGACTCTCCCACCAAACCATACGTCTTTCCTTTTTCGATAATAAAATCCACACCATCTACAGCATATACATGATCCGTTACTCGATTGAAGAATCCACTGCGAATAGGATAATGAACTTTCAGGTCTTTGATTGTGATTAATTCTGTCATCTACACCTCTCCTTTTTCGTCTCTAAAGTGGAAATGCTTGTAGCAAGAGCAACGTACCAAATGGTTCGGAGCGACTTCATGAAGGATAGGTTCTTCTTCGTGGTCACTTGCTGGTATCCACGGAATACGTGGAGCAAATCGGCACCCTTTACGAGGCATGTTTTTCAGAGAAGGAACCACACCTTCGATCACATGGAGTTCTGCATCATGATTTCCTTCTTGAGGTATAGAGTTCAATAAAGAGCGCGTATAAGGATGTTTCGGATGATCAAACAGTTCTTTTACACCCGCTACTTCAACAAACTGTCCGCCGTACATCACTGCCACTCGATCAGCCATTTCTGCTACGACTCCTAAGTCATGAGTGATCAGGATGATTCCTGTTTTTGTTTCTTCCTGAAGATCTTTCAGTAAATCAAGAATCTGTGCTTGGATGGTTACATCTAGGGCTGTTGTCGGTTCATCTGCAATGACGATTGGAGGTTTGCAGGCGATTGCGATCGCGATGATGACACGTTGTCTCATACCGCCTGATAATTCATGGGGATATTGACGTCCAACTCTTGCTGGATTAGGAATCCCTACTTGTTCTAGTAATTCCAGTGCGCGAGCTTGACGCTGTTCTGCATTCATCTTTGTGTGATAGGAAAGTCCTTCTTTGATCTGGTCTTCGATTCTCATGAGAGGATTTAATGCAGACAACGGATCTTGGAAAATCATTCCGATATCATTTCCGCGGATTTTATTATAAAGCGTTTCGTTCAGTTCGATTAAATTCAGATCGTTATATAAAATTTCACCTGTAATTTTTGTGTTATTAGGATCAAGTAATCCCATAATCGTAGTAGCTAATGTACTTTTCCCGCACCCAGATTCCCCAACGATTGCTAAGATCTCGTTTTTGTCTAAAGTAAATGAAACATCATCTACTGCATCATAATAGTCATCTTTGAGTCGGAAGCCTGTATGTAGGTTCTGAACTTCTAATAATTGATTATCTGACAATCGAATACCCCTCTCTGCTTCCTAAACGGAAGTTTTTCTTAGTAAAGAAAGAACATTACACAGAATAAAGCGTTTTATAACAAAGGTTATTCTTATATTTGTGTAATGAATTATTAATAATTATATAGAAAACCGCTTTACTTTGCAACATAATTTCTAATTATCGCCAGAATTATCAGAAAAATGTCTTTTCCGTGTCAGAAAGATTAAAAAAAGAAGGATGAAAAGTTGCATATAACTTTTTATCCTTCTTTGCTTTTATTGAAATTATTTGAGATGGCTGCTGATATAATCTACTGCACCGCCAACTGTTTCAATTTGTTCAGCGTCTTCATCTGAAATTTCTGTACCGAATTCATCTTCAAGTTCTAAAACGAATTCCATAATACTAATTGAATCAGCTTTTAAATCATCTTTGATGTTCAATTCATCCGACACTTTATCGGTATCTATCTCAAAATGATTTGAAATAATTTTCGCTACTTTGTTAAATACTTCTTCGCGAGTCAACTTTTTCACCTCCAAGAATCATACACTTGTCAATTACCTACACCATGGCTAATTTTACTGACATTTTTCAGGATTGTCCACCTTTTTTTAACGAACCGGATTGCCTCAGCTATCTGAATATTATTCTTCGCTTTTTTCAAATTGTTCGACTAACTGCCCTACTACATTTGTTTCAAGCATCGTGTGGATTTGGCGGATCGTATAGCGGACAGCATCAGGACCTGTTGCTCCGTGGGTTTTAATGACTGGTGCTTTCAAGCCAAACAAAACAGCTCCGCCATGTTTGGAATAATCCATTTCAGATTTTAAAGAACGCAAGCCGTCTTTTAAAAGCATGGCGCCCATTTTCCCTTTGATCCCTTCGTTTAGAATAGCGGATTTTAATAGATCCATCATATTCATTGCCGTTCCTTCAATGGATTTCAAAACAGCATTGCCTGTAAATCCATCTGTGACTACTACGTCAGCCACCCCATTGAGCAACTCGCGCGCTTCTACATTTCCAATGAAATTCAAACTGGTTTCATTCTGAAGAAGTTCATAGGCTTTTTTCGTCACTTCACTACCTTTTGTGGCTTCTGTTCCGTTGTTTAAAAGAGCAACGCGGGGACGTCCGATCCCTCGGACTTTACGTGCATAGAAAGAACCTAAAATACCGTATTGCAACAAATGTTCTGGTTTATTTTCTGCGTTAGCGCCAAGATCCAGCATATCGAAACCGGCACCTTCTTTTCCTACTACTGGCAAGGTAGACATCAAGCCAGGGCGTTCGATATTTTTGATACGTCCTACGATGAACAAACCCGCTGCTAGCAGCGCACCTGTATTCCCTGCTGAAAATATAGCATCCGCTTCGCCGTTTTTCACTGCTTGTGCAGCAAGGACCATTGAAGCAGTCTTTTTCCGTCGGATCGCTTTTACTGGCTCATCATCACTATTGATTTTTTCGTCTGTATGGATAATCGTAATGTTTTTTTCATTTGTTAAGTATTTCTTGATTTCTGCTTCTTTTCCGTAAAGTAAGAATTCTACTTCTGGAAAATCTTGCTGAGCTAAAGCCACGCCTTCTACAATTGCTTGAGGTGCGTGATCTCCGCCCATTGCATCTACGGCAATTTTCATTGTTCCCACTCCTTTTTCCATCATCATTATAAAGTATAGCATAGTCTGCTAATCGAAATAACGATTATCCTGATTTTCTATCTGGAGGCTTTGTGCTAGAGGCTGATACTCAGGCAGCATCTGCCAATTCTTTATCTGCCAAAGAGCTGCAGCCTCTTCTCTGGCTACCTCCAAAACATTTCCATCCGTCACCAAGTCAGCAATCGCAAATTGAGGTAAACCAGATTGTCGGAAGCCGAATACTTCACCGGGACCGCGTAATTCCAGATCTTTTTCACTTAGTACAAAACCATTGGTGGTCTCTGTCATGATTTTCATCCGTTCCACGCCTAGTTCATTTTTGGGATTAGCAACTAAGATACAGTAGGAAGCATCACTTCCGCGTCCAACACGTCCACGAAGCTGATGCAGCTGTGCCAAACCAAATCGATCCGCATCCATAATCAGCATGACGGTTGCGTTTGGCACGTTTACCCCTACTTCTATTACCGTAGTAGAAACTAATATCTGCATCTGGTTATCTTTGAAAGCTTCCATGATCACTTCTTTTTCCTGATTCTTCATTTTACCATGTAACAAGCCAACTTCATATTTTGGCGCAAATAGTTCACGAAGTTTTTCATAGATTTCCACTGCGTTTTTTACGTCTAATGCTTCTGATTCTTCGATCAGTGGACAGATGACATACATTTGATGTCCTCTTGCCAGTTCTTTCCTTGTCCAATCCAGTACACTGTCTAATTGAGGTGTTCTTACCCAGCGTGTTTCAATAGGGATACGCCCAGCTGGAAGTTCATCAATGATCGATACATCCATTTCACCGTACGCTGTGATAGCTAGCGTTCTAGGGATCGGAGTGGCTGTCATAAACAAGACATCAGGTCGCCAGCCTTTTTCACGAAGGACTTTCCGCTGATTCACACCAAAACGGTGCTGTTCATCCGTAATAACTAGACCTAAATTCTGAAATTCAACTCCATCTTGGATCAATGCATGTGTACCGATCACGACGTTGATTTCTCCTCGTTCTAGTTTTTCAAGGAGTTCACGTCGTTCTTTTGTTTTCGTTGACCCTGTAAGCAATGCGACCGTTACTTCATTGGGATCAAACAGCTGTTGCAAACTTTCCATGTGCTGTTGTGCCAAGATTTCGGTAGGCACCATCAACGCACCTTGGAAACCCGCTGTAACGGTGGCATATAATGCGATTGCGGCAACCACTGTTTTTCCGCTACCTACATCTCCCTGCAAAAGTCGCTGCATATGTTGAGGACTGCGAAGATCCCGACAGATTTCATTCGTTACTCGTTTTTGGGCATTTGTCAGTTCAAAAGGTAGCTTTTGAGTAAATTCTTTTAATTTTTGGACATCATAAAGGATCTCCAAGCCATTTGTTTCTGCTTTTTCTGCTTTTTTCAATCCTTGAAGACGCATTTGAAATAAAAAGAATTCTTCAAAAACGACACGTCGTTTGGCTTGGTGATTTTCTTCGTGGTTTTTCGGAAAGTGCATACTTCTTACAGCGGAAGCTCGGTCAAGTAGTCGATATTTCTCCACAAGGTTGTTCGGCAGGTTTTCTTCGATCAATGTGCCGTATTCTTGGAACCCTTTTTTGATTAGATCAACTAATGTCGTTTGACGAATCGATTTATTGACGTGATATATCGGCGAAAAGTCATCCATTGTTTGAGAACCTAAAATCTTCATCCCGTTCAAGGCTTTACGCTTTGCATCCCATTTACCGTATACGGCGATTTCCTCCGATAAAATGACTTTTTCTTTTAGATAAGGTTGATTAAAAAAAGAAACGTTGAACACATCATGTTCTTGCATCATACGAAATTGCAATCGGCTTTTTTTATAACCAAATCGATTCATCACAGGAGGAGAGACTACGATTCCTTTCAAAGTAACCTTTTCTTGATCTTGGATCTCGTTTAGATTTCTTTCCTGAATATCTTCGTAGCGAAAAGGATAATAAGTCAGTAAGTCTTCAATCGTTCGGATACCCAAGCTGGCAAGACTAGCTGCTCTTTTTTCTCCGACTCCTGCCAGCATAGTGATTGGATCATCTAAAGAACGCATATATTTTTTCCTCCCTCCTTTAACAAAAAAAGGACTTGGTCAGTGATCATACCTGATCACTAACCGAAGGCCTTTTATGAATGAATACTGTGTTAGAAAGATATTCTGTCACAGGAATTATTCAGCAGAAAATAGATAAGGATAGACAGGCTGATCTCCTTGGTGGATCTCGATTTCCAAATCAGGATGTTTTTCTGTTAGTTTCTCAGCAAATTCATTTGCTTGTTCAACTGTTCCTTCATCACCTGCTAAGATCGTTACGATCTCTGTGTCCTCATTGATCATTTGTTCTAGTGTACTTAACGCTGTTGCTGTGATATCTGGGTTAGAGATCATGATTTTTCCATCAATCATGCCTAAAAAGTCGCCTTCTTTGATCTCTACACCGTCGATTGAGGTATCTCTGATTGCGTGAGTGACTTGACCACTTACGACGCTAGACAACATTTCTGTCATCGTTTCTTTGTTTTCTTCTAAAGAAGCTTGATCATTGAATGAAAGCATAGCCGTCAATCCTTGAGAAATCGTTCTTGAAGGAACGACTGCTACTGGGATATCTGCTACTTCTGCCGCTTGATCAGCTGCCATGAAGATGTTTTTGTTGTTCGGTAAGACAATCACTTTATCTGCGTTCACTTCTTGGATCGCTTTAACGATGTCTTCCGTACTTGGGTTCATTGTTTGCCCACCACTGATAACATAATTAGCGCCTAAACTTTCAAACAGCTCTTGGACGCCTTTACCAGCAGCGATTGCTACGATACCATACGGGATACGTGGTGTTTCTTTTTTCGCAAACTCGTTCACTTCTTCATCATGTTCCAAAATCGTCTCATGCTGCAAGCGCATGTTGTCGACTTTGATTTTGACTAATGAACCGAATTTTTGTCCATAGTTCAAGACTTCTCCTGGGTTTTCTGTATGCACGTGAACTTTGATGATCTCGTCATCATTGACCACAAGTAAAGAATCTCCAATACCATCTAAATAGTTACGGAATTCTTCGTAGTCGAACGTGCTATCAACAGTAGGTCCTTCACCGATTTTCACCATGATTTCTGTACAATAACCAAAATGGATATCTTCTGTCGCCATTTGTCCTTGGACACTGCGATGGTGCTCTGCATTGACCATATCATCCATTTCTGCTGGAGAAGGTTCATATGTTTCATCCGCTTGGAATTCTCCATTCAATGCGCTTAAAAAGCCCTCATAAACAAACAGCAATCCTTGTCCTCCACTGTCTACAACACCGACTTCTTTTAGGACTGGAAGCAAGTCTGGGGTTTTAGCTAAAGCACGTTTTGCTCCTTTTACAACAGCTGTCATCACTTCAACGACATCGTCTGTACTCTTAGCTTTCTTTTCTCCAGCTTTTGCTGCTTCTCTAGCTACTGTCAAAATCGTTCCTTCTACTGGTTTCATTACTGCTTT
This sequence comes from Enterococcus sp. HMSC072F02, assembly GCF_001837725.1. NCBI lineage: Bacteria > Bacillati > Bacillota > Bacilli > Lactobacillales > Enterococcaceae > Enterococcus > Enterococcus sp. HMSC072F02. Next base: position 29,911 of record NZ_KV833950.1, on the reverse strand, counting down.
ATACGCAGTTTCAACACCATGAGTGAATGCTGCAGCAAGATCAGAAGCATTTAATGAGACAACATCTGGAATTTGCTTAGAAAATCCTCGGAACAATTGAGACAAAATAACGCCGGAATTTCCGCGCGCACCCATCAACAATCCTTTTGAAAGCATTGCTGCTAATTCTCCTACTTTTTCTGAGGTTGAATCTACTACTGCCTTCGCTCCACTAGTCATAGATAGATTCATATTTGTTCCCGTATCACCATCTGGCACAGGGAATACATTTAATGAATTGACGTATTCTGCATTTACTTGCAGACGATTCGCACCAGCCTGCACCATTTCCTGGAACTGGCTTGCACTTATTTCTGTTACACTCACCTAGATAATCCTCCTTCAGATCGACTGCTGAGTTATCAGCCAGTCTCCTGCCTAGTCTGGCAGTACACGAACACCTTGTACAAAGACATTAACCGAATTGGCAGCTACACCTAATAATGCCTCTAGATTGTATTTCACTTTTTCTTGGACGTTGCGAGAAACTTCAGAGATTTTCGTACCATAGCTGATAATCGTATAAACATCTACAGCAATACCATTATCTTCTTGGCGGACAACTACTCCTCTTGAGTAATTTTCTTTACGCAAAATCTCAGTAATATTATCTTTAATTTGATTTTTGCTGGCCATTCCTACAACACCGAACACATCTGTCGCGGCGCCACCAACAACTGTTGCAATTACATCATTGGTAATTTCAATGGTTCCAGCTGACGTTTGAATTTTTACAGCCATGAATGAGCCTCCTTAACGGGTAAAATACTCCCATTTTTCTTCTATCATATTTTATCATAGCGCAACTTGAAATAAAAGGCAGTTACCCAAAGTACTCAAAAACCTTGCAAAATTTCAGGTATAACCCTGTTTAATTTACAATTATTCTTCACAAATGTCAATTGTATCCATGAAAATGTACTTGCAAATTTCCAATCTATATGATATGTTAGTCTGGTATGAGCTGAATTATTCTATTGCTCCAAATCAAGGCAAAGGAGGAAATTACCATGGCAAAAGTTTGTTACTTTACAGGTCGCAAGACAAAAAGTGGAAACAACCGTTCACACGCTATGAACTCAACAAAACGTACTGTTAAACCTAACTTACAAAAAGTTCGCGTTATGGTCGACGGAAAACCTAAAAAAGTTTGGGTGTCAACTCGTGCTTTGAAATCAGGAAAAGTTGAACGCGTTTAATTGAATGATACTTGGACCGTTCAGATAGTGAACGGTTTTTTATTTAATAAAAATTTTGGCGGGTGGAATTTTTGATTCCTCCCCTTTTTTTGTGTTTATTTTTGTTATACGAACAAATTGTGAAGTTATTTATTCCCAAATTTTATTTTTTTATGAAAACTAGACTCTTTTTAAGCAGAGAAAAACAAGGATATGATAAACTAAATACAACTTCATAGAAATTTGGTGGAAAATAAATATGAAAAAAAACTTAAAGTCATTCTTTAGAGAAAACGGACGCTACGCAGCAGCTAGTTTCCTGATTCCGTTTTTGATTTTAGCACTTGTTTATTTAAGTATCGGGATCTATCCCGGGAGCAGCAGAAGTATTTTGGCAAGTGATGCCTTTTCACAATTTTCTAATTTTCATGCAAGCTTCCGAAATGTCCTTCTTGGAAAGCAAAGTATTTTCTATACATGGAATGCTTCTCTGGGCTTGAATTATCTATCTTTGATTTCTTATTATCTCGGCGGGATCTTCACGCCACTGGTTTTCTTCTTTCCAAACCAGATGATGCCAGATGCACTTTATGTTCTGACTTTGCTTAAAGTCGGCTGTGCCGGATTAGCTTTTTGGTTTCTTGCACGCACGTTCAAGATTCCTCGCTGGGGGCATGTTGCACTTAGCGTCAGTTACGCATTGATCTCATTCATTACTGCACATTCGGAGATCATCATGTGGCTGGATGCATTTGTTTATCTTCCATTAGTGATTTTGGGGATTCATCGTGTCATGGATCTGAAACGGCCGAAACTTTTATTCATCAGCTATTTGCTCTTGTTTCTATCCAGTTTTTATATGGGCTTCATGATTGGTGTCTTTTCTTTCTTATATTTTATTGCCCGTCTATTGACAAACTGGTCAGAATACAAAAAATCGATTGTTCCTTATGGGATCACTTCTTTACTGGCAGGCGGCGCTTCAATGATCATTGTATTGCCAGCAGTACTGGATCTTCGCTCAAATGGCGAAGCATTGAGTCAAATCACTACGTTGAAAACAGAAGCGACTTCTTATCTGGATCTGATCATGAAAAACATGATTGGTGTTTATGACACCACAAAATACGGTTCGATTCCGTTCATTTACGCAGGTCTACTTCCGTTGGTCCTTTGCTTGTTTTATTTTGCCAGTCGGAAAGTACCGTTGAAAAATAAGTTTTTGTACGGTGGTCTTTTCGCCATACTTATCGCAAGTTTTTATCTTGTCCCATTGAATTTGTTCTGGCATGGTATGCATGCACCGAATATGTTTTTATTCCGTTATGCCTATCTGTTCTCTTTCTTAGTTCTCCTGCTTGCAGGAAAAGGATGGGAAAAGATAGAACAAGACGATCGTGGGCTGTTGTTAGGAATCATTTTGGTCGTAGCTACTCTCTTTGCGGTGGCATGGGGCATCAAACCTGAAGGAAGCTACACCTATGTGACGATGACCTCCTTTGTATTGACAGTTGTTTTCTTAGGGATCTATGCTTTTGCTGTGGGATTTTATCAGCATAAAAAACTTTCCTTCAATCATCTAAGTATATTGTTGTTATTGATCATGTCTGCTGAGGCTCTAGTCAATACGAACAGCATGATCCATGGTATCCTTGATGATTGGAATTATGCTTCCCGCAGTTTGTATACGGATCCTTCTCCTGACTTGAAAGCTCTTGTAAATGAAACAAAAGAAGATTCTGACTCGTTTTACCGCTTAGAAAATCTGGATCCGGTATCGCCAAACGATTCGATCAACTACGGTTACAGTGGCATCAGCTTGTTTTCTTCTATAAGAAATCGTAATTCTTCCTCTTATCTGGATACATTAGGGTTTCGTTCAAGAGGGACAAATTTGAATATCCGTTACAATAATAATACTTTGCTGATGGATGGCTTTACAGGAATCAAATACAACATTTCTAAGAACGAAAGCACGTTCAGCAAATATGGCTTCCGCCAAGCTGGTCAAAGCGGCGACTATACACTGTATCAGAATGTCAATGCATTGCCACTAGCATTTACCGCACCGTTATCCGTTAATGATATTGAGCAGCCCGTAACAGATAATTTAACTAGTCAGACAAACTTGATCAATACATTATCTGGTCTAAATGAACAGTATTTTACATTCTATACGCCTACTTTGAAGAATCAGTTAAATACGACAATTACAAAAACAACGACTGGTGTGACTTATTCAGAGACGGCAGACAATCAACCGAAAGAGCTCACATGGGAAGTCCATGTACCTGCAAATACACAAGCTTACTTAAGTTTGTTCCCAACCAATTTTGCACAATTAGAAAGTTCTAGTGCAACGATTACTGTCAATGGTACATCGAGGAAAACGCAAATCAATATTTCTGGACAATACTATGATCTTGGCTATTATCCCCAAGAGACAACGGTGACATTTACTGCAAGTTTTTATGGGACGAAAGAAGTAAGTTTCATGGAGCCGAAAGTCGTTGGTCTAGATGTTGTAGCCTATCAAGCCGCAATGAATCAGATCAAAGAAAAAGGTGTCGAAATGGAAGCCTCTGGCAGAAAAGCTTCTGGAACTGTAGATACCGCAGAAGATTCTATGTTGGTGACGACTATTCCTTACGACAAAGGATGGAAAGCCGAAATCGATGGGAAGCCAGTCAAAGTCAGCAACTTCAAAAACGCATTCTTGATGCTAAAAGTTCCAGCAGGTAAACACACGGTTACTTTCAGCTACTTGCCTGAAGGATTTATAATAGGTGCAATCCTTTTTGTACTATGCATTGCATTGTTTATTCTCTATGTCTGGTACCTTGACCGCAATCAACCCTTCTATGGCACGATTGATCCAACAATAGAAGAAAAACCGCGAAATACACACAGAAGAAGACGAAGAAAATAAAGAAACGATGGAACCTGTTCAGACTGTCTGCCAAGGGCAATCAAAACAACGTTCCATCGTTTTTAGTTACAAAAAAGTAGTGTGCAAAAAGAAGGTTCACTTATCCATGCTTCGTTCACAAGTTGTGATATTCATCAAACGTGAGAAGCTGTTTTTTGAAATTGTTTCTTGTGACTCAGAGCTAAATGGCAGGCTCACAACCTCTTCCTTAAACAGTGTTCAATCAGCTGTCCTTCGGTATTAGCTCAACAAATGGCAAAATATGAGAAACTATTTTGGTTTGGCTGTTCTTATTACTTGATGCAGAACCGCTTTTTCACAACCTCTTATTCATATTTCACTTCATACAAATAAAGTCCTTCAGGGTGTGCTGTAGGTCCTGCTGCATTACGATCTTTTTTCGCAATAATATCTGGGATACTATCTTCAGGCAATCGGCCATTGCCAATTTTCAAAAGCGTTCCTACTAAGATCCGTATCATCTTATACAAGAAGCCATTTCCCCTAAAAGTAAACAACAATTCGTCTTTTGTTTCATTAACCTCCATCTTAGCCTCGTAGATCGTACGTACTTTATCCTCTATCGAGCTTCCTGATGCACAAAAAGAGGTGAAATCGTGGGTCCCTAATAAATCAGGAAGTGCCCGCTGAATTTTTTCCAAATCAATGGGGTAAGGAAAATAACTTGCATAATGGCGTCGAAAAGGACTGCGTGGTTTCCCTATATCCACTCGAAATTGATAAGTTTTTTCTTTGACCAAATATCTTGCATGGAATTCTTCTGAAACGATTTCTACTTGTCTTACAGCGATATCCTCTGGTGACTGGGTATCTAACGCAAAACGCATTCGTTCTAACGGGCGTTCTTCTGGATAATCAAAATGGATCACTTGCCCGATTGCATGTACTCCGGCATCTGTCCTTCCCGAACCAAAGACCGTGATTTCTTTCCCATTTGCCATTTTTTGTAATGTTTTTTCTACTTCTTCTTGAACAGTACGTCCATTTGGCTGTTTCTGGAACCCATTGAAATTTGTTCCGTCGTATGCAATGATTGCTTTGTAACGTACCATGGTTTTCTCTCCTTTGTTTCTAAAAAGTTGTCTAGAAATAGTGGTTTTTCCAGATAATGTTGTTTGTTCTTTTTTTCAAATAAAAGAAAGAGGCCTGTGACATTAGTCTGCCACAGACCCTAATGTTTCTTGTCATACACTGCTCGCATACTTTCTTGCAAATAGATTAGCAAGAAAAGGATAGATAGCGGTCCACTGAACGTTTATCCTCTTAAAAAGATCAGCAGCACGGTTAATAATATAAAAGCAATGATAACCATCGTGTCTCTATTATGCCAATGCAAGACACGATATTTCGTTCTTCCTTCCCCGCCCTTGTAGCCCCTTGCTTCCATAGCGGTCGCAAGATCTTCCGCTCGGTTGAAACTGCTGACAAATAAAGGAATCAGCAAAGGAATGACTGCTTTCATTTTCTGAACTAGATTGCCTTCACCAAAGTCAACACCACGCGCGCGCTGAGCGTTCATGATCTTTTCTGTTTCATCCATCAATGTAGGCACAAAACGAAGAGCAATCGACAGCATCAAAGAAATTTCGTGGACTGGGAACCGTACGGCTTTCAATGGACGAAGCAAGTACTCAATCGCATCAGATAATTCCAAAGGCGGTGTAGTAAGCGTGAGTAGCGTCGACATAAAAATAATCAACACGAATCGGCAGAAAATAAAGAGACCGTTCATCACACCAAATTCAGTGATATGGAAAACACCCCAACTCCAATAAGTTTCTCCTCCGCTGGTGAACAAGATTTGCAAAGCTACAGTAAAGAGGATCAGCCAAATCAATGGGCGAATACCTCGGATAAAAAATTTCAAGTCTACTTTTGATAAGAAGACAGAAAATAATGTGAAAACTGCCAATACAAGATATGTTTCCCAATTATTTGCTAAAAAAATGATACCAATAAAATAAAAACTGGCTAATAATTTGGCTCGGGGATCCAATTGATGGATCAAGGAATCTCCTGGCATATAACGACCAAATATCAATTTATTCATCATGGGCATTTCCTCCAGCAGAATGGACGATGGCGTCTGCTAATTCTTCAGCTGTCAAAGGTAAGGTAGTGAAGTCCATCCCTTTAGCCATTAATTCTTCTGCAAATTCTGTGGCAGTAGGTACGCCTAACTGTTTTTCTTTTAGCCATTTGATGTTTTGAAAAACCTCTTGAGGCTGCCCGCTATTAACGATTCGCCCCTTCTCCAGTACATAGACATAGTCTGCAAAATTGGCTACATCATCCATTAAATGCGTCACTAAAACAATAGTAATCTGTTGTTCCTTATGAAGACGCCAAAACATCTCCATCATTTCTTTTCTGCCCTGAGGATCAAGCCCTGCCGTTGGTTCGTCCAATACAAGTACTTCAGGCTTCATGGCAAGCACACCAGCGATTGCTACTCTACGCATTTGCCCTCCTGAAAGTTCAAATGGTGAACGGTCCAAATAGCTTTCATCCAGTCCAACTTGTTCTAACGTTTCTTTTGCTAGTATCAGCGCTTCTTCTTCACTGACACCAAAGTTTTTAGGACCGAAGGCAATATCTTTTGCCACCGTTTCTTCGAATAGCTGTGCTTCTGGAAACTGAAAGATGATGCCGACTTTTTTTCGGATCGGCTTTAGATTTTTATTATCCGTATCTGGCTGAATGTCGCGTTCTCCAATATGGACGGTACCGCTTGTTGGCTTAACAAGCGCATTCAAATGTTGGAGTAAAGTTGATTTCCCGCTTCCGGTATGCCCTACTAATGCTGTATAACTGTTTTCTTTGATCGTCATATTGATGTCAAATAAGGCTCGTTGTTCAAATGGTGTATTCGGCTGATAAGTGAAGTCTACTTGTTCAAAACGGATGTCCATAACCAATCCACCATCCTTTCTTCTGTCATATATTCACTTGGCACATCTACCCCGCGTTCTTTCAGTGCACGCTTCAGTTTTTCAGGAAATGGTAGATCTAGACCTAAATCAATCAGTTCGGGTCCCGCAGAAAAGATTTCTTTTGGTGTACCTTCACGGACAAGTTCTCCTTGCCTCATCACTAATATCCGATTGGCATTAGCTGCTTCATCAATATCGTGAGTGATAGATATAACGGTCAATTGACTTTCTTCTTTGATCTTCTTGATCGTAGAAATCACTTCTTCACGGCCTTCTGGATCTAGCATACTTGTTGCTTCATCTAAAATAATGATATCAGGTCGTAAGGCAACCACGCCGGCAATAGCAACACGTTGTTTTTGTCCTCCTGATAAACGAGCAGGCTCGCGTGTAGCAAACTCAGCCATTCTAACTTTCTCAAGTGCATCTTTCACACGTATCAGCATTTCTTCTCTGGGAATCCCTTGATTTTCAAGACCAAACGCAACGTCATCTTCTACTGTCGAACCAACGAACTGATTGTCTGGATTTTGAAAAACCATTCCAACCATTTGCCGGATCGTCCAAATGTTTTCTTCATCCAATACTTGATTTCCGACTTTCACGACCCCTGATTCTGGCAGAAGTAGCCCATTGATTGTTTTGGCAAGTGTCGATTTTCCTGAACCATTGTGTCCAATAATAGCGATCCACTCACCTTTATCAATTGTAAAGGAGACATCTTTCAATGCGGGGCGAAGATCATCTGGCTGGTATTTATAATTTATTTTCTCTAATTCAATAATTGGCTCCATGATTACTCCTTCTTCATCCTAAAGTTCCTACTAACACTATCAAAAAAAGACAAAATTTTCAATTATTTCTCGCTTAAAATGTTTTTTTATGCCTTCAAGCAGAGATGTCATGACAGTTAATTGAAGGTATAAAAAAACACTTTATGATGAGTGCTTACTCCCCAAGCGATATTCGCTTGAGGAGCAGCGCTGAGCTAGACTCGGAAAAATATCTTCCAACATCATAACACTCTAAAAGAATCATCTATAAAGTGATGTTATTAGTGTGATTTTAGACAAGTTCTAAGACAACCATTGGTGCACCATCACCGCGTCTTGGTTCTGTCTTCAAAATGCGTGTGTATCCGCCTTGACGTTCTGCGTAACGAGGTGCAATATCGTTGAATAGTTTTTGTAAAGCTGATTCAATGACGATGTCCTCATTTTCTTCACGCACGCTAGCAACTTCATTACGTACGAAAGCCGCAGCTTGACGACGTGCATGCAAATCTCCGCGTTTACCTAAAGTGATCATTTTTTCTGCAGTTGAGCGAACTTCTTTCGCACGAGCTTCAGTAGTCACAATACGTTCGTTGATTAATAAATCAGTTGTTAAATCACGCAACATCGCTTTACGTTGGCTAGATGTGCGTCCTAGTTTACGATAACTCACGTTGGTTTCCCTCCTTCGTAAAAGGTTTTAATCTTCTTTACGTAAACCTAAACCTAAGTCGTGCAATTTTGCTTTAACTTCTTCTAATGACTTACGTCCTAAATTACGGACTTTGATCATTTCAGGCTCAGATTTATTTGTAAGTTCTTGTACAGTATTGATTCCTGCACGTTTCAAACAATTGTAAGAGCGAACAGACAAGTCTAACTCTTCGATTGTCATTTCCAACATTTTTTCTTTTTGTGTTTCTTCTTTTTCGACCATGATTTCAGCATTTTTTGCTTCATCAGTTAAGTTCACAAAAATATCCAAATGTTCAGTCATGATTTTCGCAGATAAACTCATTGCTTCCAACGGTTCGATTGAACCATCTGTCCAAATCTCCATCGTCAATTTATCAAAATCTTCACGGTGTCCAACACGTGTGTTCTCAACTTGATAGTTCACACGACGAACAGGTGTGTAGATTGAATCGACTGGAAGAACGCCAATTGGCATATCTTCTTTTTTATTTTCATCTGCTTGAACATAACCACGTCCAGGTTTCACTGTTAAGCGAGCATGGAACGTAGCTCCTTCAGAGACACTACAGATGTACATATCTTTGTTAAGAATTTCTACATCACTATCAACGATAATATCGCCAGCAGTTACTGTAGCAGGTCCGGTAATATCGATTTCAAGGGTTTTTTCTTCTTGGCCATACATTTTCAGCGCTAAGCCTTTAATGTTCAAGATGATTTGAGTGACGTCTTCTCTAACACCTTTGATGGTAGAGAATTCATGCAGTACACCATCGATTTGAATATTAGTGATGGCAGCACCTGGCAAAGAAGATAATAAAATACGACGTAGGGAATTCCCTAAAGTAGTCCCATACCCTCTTTCAAGAGGTTCAACGATGAACTTGCCATAATCTTTTTCTTCATCAATTTTTGCGATTCTTGGTTTTTCGAACTCAATCATTCTTATCTTTACCCCTTTCAAAACGAAAAGTGTCTTGTTCAATGACGTTACTGATAAAACTCAAAATGAGCGGCACTCATTAAACACGACGGCGTTTTGGAGGGCGGGCACCATTATGAGGAACTGGAGTCACGTCACGAATTGCAGTCACTTCTAAACCTGTAGCTTGTAATGAACGAATTGCTGCTTCACGTCCAGAACCAGGTCCTTTAACTGTTACTTCAACAGTCTTTAATCCGTGTTCCATTGCTGCTTTTGTAGCAGTTTCTGCTGCCATTTGAGCGGCAAAAGGAGTTGATTTTTTGCTTCCTTTGAAACCTAATGAACCAGCTGATGACCACGCTAATGCATTTCCGTGAGTATCAGTGATCATGATGATAGTGTTATTGAATGTAGAATGGATATGTGCAATACCTGCTTCTATATTCTTCTTCACACGGCGTTTACGATTCACTTTTTTTGCTGCCATGAAGTTTTAACCTCCTTCACTTAAGAATTATTTTTTCTTGCCAGCGATAGCGCGAGCTGGGCCTTTACGAGTACGTGCATTGTTTTTCGTGTTTTGTCCACGAACAGGCAATCCACGGCGATGACGGATTCCACGGTAAGAACCGATTTCCATCAAACGTTTGATGTTCAAGTTCACTTCACGACGAAGATCCCCTTCAACTTTTAATTTATCTACTTCCGCACGGATAGCATCTGTTTGTTCATTCGTTAATTCACGAACGCGAACATCTTCAGATACACCAGCATCAGCTAAGATCTTTTTAGCAGTAGTGTTACCAATACCATAGATATAAGTAAGTGAAACTACCACACGTTTATCACGAGGAATATCTACTCCTGCAATACGAGCCATATTTATAGCACCTCCAATTATCCTTGACGTTGTTTATGTTTTGGATTTGCTGGGCAAATCACCATAACGCGTCCTTTACGACGAATTACTTTACAATGTTCGCACATTGGTTTTACTGATGGTCTTACTTTCATGATAATACCTCCTGTAGTTTTACGGAGTACAATTATTTAAAGCGATAAGTAATACGGCCACGGTTAAGATCGTATGGAGACAATTCAACCGTTACTTTGTCACCAGGTAAGATACGGATGTAATGCATACGAATTTTACCTGAAACAGTAGCAAGAACTTGGTGTCCGTTTTCTAGTTCAACTTTAAACATTGCATTCGGCAAAGTTTCGACGACTGTACCTTCGACTTCAATCATATCTTCTTTTGCCACGCACAGTACCTCCTTGTACTTGTTTCGCATTTTCACACGATAAAATGGCGGAAACTGCAGTTCCCACCTCAAAATTCTCAAAATGGATCATCTAGAGGATTCTCTAGAAGTCGGACTGACATATTCTATCATAATTTATTGAACTTGACAAGAGTAACTGCATAATGCAAGTCGGCTACGGGCAATCGTGCTATTTTTCAATGATTTTTTGTACATCTGCAAATACAGCATCGATTTCACGAGCACCATCAATAGTGTTTAGCAAACCTTGTTCTTTATAATAAGCCAAGATTGGTTCACTATTTTTGATGTTGATAGCCAGACGATTTTTAACCGTCTCAGGTTTATCATCTTCTCTTTGATAGAATTCATGCCCACCGCAACGATCACATGTGTCTTCAACTTTTGTAGGGTTGAAAATTTTATGGTAAGTTGCTCCACAATTGCTGCAGATAAATCGGCCGGCTAGACGTTCGACCAAGATTTCTTCACCAACATGGATATCGATGACAGCATCAATTTTTTTATTCAAATCTTTTAGCATTGCGTCCAGAGCTTTTGCTTGATCTAGTGTACGTGGAAAGCCGTCTAATAAGAAGCCTTTCTCTGTATCTGGTTCAGCTAGTCGCTCTTTCACGATTCCATTTGTTACTTCATCAGGAACTAATGCACCTTTATCCATATAAGACTTTGCTTCCAGGCCAAGAGCTGTTTCGTTTTGCATCGCTGCGCGGAACATATCTCCTGTTGAGATGTGCGGAATACCATAAGCGTCAATGATTTTTTCAGCTTGTGTTCCTTTACCTGCACCTGGCAGCCCCATTAAAATGAGGTTCATTGTTTTCCCTCCTAATAAATGTGTGAGAACGTGTGTTGAGGAAGAACCTCAACACGCTTTCTTACTCAATGAATCCAACATATTTACGTTTCAGCATTAAGCCTTCTAACTGTTTCGCAGTTTCTAAAGCTACACCGATAACGATCAGTAAGCTTGTACCGCCTAATCCGATTGATTGTGGAAGATCCCAAACCATTTGAGCAATGATTGGAAGCAATGCCACTAAACCAAGGAAGACTGCACCAACTGTACTTAAGCGCATCAGTAATCTTGAGACATACTCTTCAGTCCCCTTACCAGGGCGTACGCTTGGTATATAACTTCCTTGCTTTTGCAAGTTTTCCGCTAATTTCTCAGGGTTTACTTGTACAAAGGCGTAGAAGAAAGTGAAGGCAACGATCAGAATCGTATAAATCGTAGCACCAGGTGCTGTATTATAGTTAAAGATCTCCATCATCACTTTATACCAGTTTTCAGAACCGAATCTACCACTCAATGCTTGTAAAACAGCATTTGGCGTAGCAATAAACGAACTAGCAAAGATAACTGGAATAACTCCAGCTGCATTTACTTTCAACGGCAGATAGCTGCTTGTAGGCGCGCCAGCGACGCGTTTCGTATATTGAATCGGGATCTTGCGTTCAGCTTGTTGGAAAAATGTTACGAATGTCACGATCAATAAGACCGCTACTAATAAAATGGCCACAAAAATAGCAGATTTCCATATGTCTGAAGGATCGATATTTATAAAGTAATCTTCATAAATTTCTCTGATACTTTCAGGCAATCTAGAAATGATCCCTGCAAAAATGATCATTGATACGCCATTTCCGATACCTTTTTCTGTGATCTGTTCTCCTAGCCAAGTAACAAACATCGTACCGGCTGTTAGAATCAAACCGATCGTTACGTAAGTTGCTACGTTAGGATTATTCACGAAACCTAATTGAGCGTATTGATTGAATCCAGCAGTGATACCGACAGATTGGATAAATGCCAATACTAATGTCAGATATCGAGTGGCTTGATTCAATTTTTTACGACCAACTTCCCCTTGTTTCGACCATTCAACAAATCGAGGCACGATGTCCATTTGAAGAAGCTGAATGACGATAGAAGCAGTAATGTATGGTGAAACCCCCATTGAGAAAATGGAGAAGTTTTGCATCGCACTACCACTTACCAAGTTCAACATGTTGAAAAATGGCAAAGAAGAAAGGTTTTGCAATGAAGCAGCATTTACGCCTGGTACAGTGATATGTGCACCTAGGCGAAATACAAACAACACAAATACAGTAAATAGGATTTTCGATCTAATGTCTTTTACTTTAAAAGCATCTTTTAATAGTCTAAACATTAGATCACCTCGATTGATCCACCAGCCGCTTCAATTGCTTCTTGAGCTGCTTTAGAGAATTTTGCTGCTTTCACAGTTAATTTCTTGTTTAGTTCCCCGTTAGCTAATACTTTGATTCCAGCTTTTTCGTTTTTCACGATTCCAGCTTCAACTAAAGCAACAGGAGTTACTTCAGCTCCGTCTTCAAAGCGGTTCAATACATCAAGATTGATGACTGCATAGTCTTTACGGTTCACGTTTGTGAATCCTCGTTTTGGTAAACGACGGAACAATGGTGTTTGTCCCCCTTCAAATCCTAAACGCACACCACCGCCTGAACGGGCTTTTTGTCCTTTTTGTCCGCGTCCGGCAGTTTTTCCGTTACCAGATGAAGTACCACGACCAACACGGTTACGTACTTGGCGTGAACCTTCAGCAGGTTTTAATTCATGAAGTTTCATAGGTTTGGCACCTCCTTAATATTCTAGTTCTGATTTTTTTAATTAAACTTCTTCAACGTCCACTAGATGAGAAACAGTATTGATCATGCCTTTAATTGCTTCATTAGAAGGCTTAACCACTGAACTGTTAATCTTTGTAAGACCTAACGCTTTAACTGTATCGCGTTGGTTTTGAGGACGTCCGATAATACTGCGTTTTAAAGTAACTTTTAATTCAGCCATTATTGTTGTCCTCCTTATCCGATTAATTCTTCAACTGATTTGCCGCGAAGTTCTGCAACTTCTTCTGCACGTTTCAATTGTTTCAAACCTTCAACTGTTGCGCGAACAACGTTGATTGGTGTATTTGAGCCTAAAGATTTAGAAGTGATATCTGCTACCCCAGCTAATTCTAATACGGCACGAACTGGTCCGCCAGCAGCAACCCCAGAACCTTCTACAGCAGGTTTCATTAGGATTCTACCACCACTAAAAGCACCGATTACTTCGTGTGGGATTGTTGAACCAACCATAGGTACTTCAACTAAGTTTTTCTTCGCATCTTCAATTGCTTTACGGATTGCTTCAGGAACTTCTTGAGCTTTACCTGTACCAAATCCTACGTGTCCGTTTTTGTCACCGACAACAACTAAAGCAGCAAAACGTAGACGACGTCCACCTTTAACAACTTTTGTTACACGGTTAATTGCAACAACGCGGTCTTCTAATTCCAAATGTTTTGGATCGATATAAACCATGAATGGTATTCCTCCTTCTTCTAAAATTCTAGTCCATTTTCGCGAGCAGCTTCAGCTAAAGCTTGCACACGGCCATGGTAAAGGTATCCACCACGGTCAAAGACTACTACTTTAATGCCTTTTTCAGCTGCACGTTCAGCAACTAGTTTACCGACAGCTTGTGCTGCTTCTGTTTTTGTTCCACCTGAAATTTCTTTATCCAAGGTAGAGGCACTTGCTAGCGTTACACCCGCTACGTCATCAATAATTTGAGCGTAGATGTTTTTGTTAGAACGAAAAACGTTCAAGCGTGGGCGCTCAGCAGTACCAGAGATATTGTTACGTACACGACGATGTCTCTTTTGACGTGTTTTGTTCTTATCTGGTTTTGTAATCACAATTGTCACCTCTTTATTTTTATTGTACTACTATTTCAAGCAGTAAATACGTTTCGAAAAATAGAAGCTGCGGCACAAGTAAAAATTTATTTTTTTGAAGGTAAACTTCAGCCAAATGCCTTTTTCCTGCTGCTGGCTTCTATGCAATTTTTCTAAACGATTATTTACCAGTTTTACCTTCTTTACGGCGTACATATTCGCCAACATAACGAATACCTTTACCTTTATAAGGTTCTGGAGGACGAGTTCCACGAATATTTGCAGCTAATTCGCCAACTTCTTCTTTGTTCGCACCTTTAACAATTACTTGTGTGTTAGCTGGTACTTCAACAGTTACTCCAGCTGGTGGTATGATTTCTACTGGATGTGAGTAACCAACGTTCAATACAAGTTTTGATCCTTGTAATTGTGCACGGTACCCAACCCCGATTAGTTCTAACGCTTTTTGGAAACCTTCGCTGACACCTACAACCATGTTGTTGAAGTTCGCACGAGTTGTTCCATGAATTGTTTTCATTTCTTTACTGTCGTTTGGACGAGTGAAAGTCACTTCGTTTCCTTCGATATTCATTTTGATATCTGCTGAGAAAGTACGAGTCAATTCACCTTTTGGTCCTTTAACTGTAACGTTGTTTCCTTCTTGAGTAACTGTTACTCCTTCAGGGATAACAACGACTTTATTTCCGATACGGCTCACTTAAAGACACCTCCTTGTAGATTCTACTTGATTACCATACGTAAGCGATAACTTCGCCGCCGATATTTTTTTCACGAGCTTCTTTATCAGTGACAACACCTTCAGAAGTCGAAATGATTGCGATACCTAAACCGTTCAATACTTTTGGTACTTCGTCAGCTTTGACATAAGCACGCAAACCTGGTTTAGAGATACGTTTTAAGTTTGTGATAACACGTTCGCCGTTTTTACCAAATTTTAGGAAAACACGGATCACGCCTTGTTTGTCATCTTCGATGTATTCAACATCACGAACGAAACCTTCACGTTTCAAGATTTCAGCGATGTCACGTTTAATTTTTGATGCAGGTACTTCTAAAGACTCATGTTTAACCATGTTTGCGTTACGGATACGAGTTAGAAAATCTGCAATTGGATCTGTCATGACCATTGATCTTTTACCTCCTTCTTATGCGAATTTACTTTTTACCAGCTAGCTTTCTTCACGCCGGGAATTTGACCTTTATAGGCAAGTTCGCGGAAGCAAATACGGCAAAGATGGAACTTACGATAAACTGAATGTGGACGTCCGCAACGTTCGCAACGAGTATAAGCTTGTGTTGAAAATTTTGCAGGACGTTTGTTTTTAGCAATCATTGATTTTTTAGCCACGTAGTTCGCCTCCTTTAATTATTTTTGGAATGGCATGCCTAATTGTGTCAACAACTCACGAGATTCTTCATCAGAGTTTGCTGTTGTTACAATAACGATGTCCATACCACGTACTTTATCTACTAAATCATAATCTACTTCTGGGAAGATCAATTGTTCTTTAATACCTAAAGTATAGTTTCCACGACCGTCAAAGGCTTTTTTACTTACACCATGGAAGTCACGTACACGTGGTAGTGAAACTGAAACCAATTTGTCTAAGAATTCGTACATTCTTTCTCCGCGCAATGTAACTTTTGCACCAATTGGCATTCCTTCACGTAAACGGAATCCAGCGATTGATTTTTTAGCTTTTGTAATCATTGGTTTTTGACCAGTGATCAAAGTTAATTCTTCAACTGCTTTATCTAAGTTTTTAGCGTTTGATACCGCATCACCAACACCCATGTTGATGACGATTTTTTCAACTTTAGGTGTTTGCATAACAGAGCTATAGTTAAATTTTTCCATCAATGATGGAGTTACTTCTTTAAGATATTTTTCTTTTAGGCGGTTCATTCAGTAAGACCCTCCTTCCTTAAACTTTTATTTATCTAAAACTTCACCGGTTTTTTTAGAAACACGGACTTTTTTGCCGTCTACTTCTTTGTAGCCAACTCGGCCAGCTACACCAGTAGAGTCAACCACCATCACGTTAGAAACATGAATTGGCGCTTCCATCTCAATAATTCCACCTTGAGGAGCAGCTTGAGAAGGTTTTTGGTGTTTTTTAACGACATTTACACCTTCGACAATAACTTTATCTTTTTTCGGGAACGCTGCTAGTACAACGCCTTCTTTGTTTTTGTCTTTTCCAGTGATAACTTTAACTTTATCGCCTTTTTTAACAAACATAACTGTTTCGCACCTCCTTTGATAAGTGTCTCAAGATTATAAAACTTCTGGTGCTAGTGAAACGATCTTCATGAAGTTGTTTTCACGTAGTTCACGTGCAACTGGCCCAAAGATACGTGTTCCACGAGGGCTTTTATCATCACGAATAATCACTGCAGCATTTTCATCAAATTTAATATATGAACCGTCTGTACGACGAGCTCCTGATTTTGTTCGAACGATAACGGCTTTAACGACGTCACCTTTTTTGACAACCCCACCTGGCGTTGCTTGTTTAACCGTAGCAACGATCACATCACCGATGTTAGCAGTTTTACGACCAGATCCACCAAGGACTTTGATCGTCAAAATTTCACGTGCGCCTGAGTTATCAGCGACTTTTAAACGACTTTCTGCTTGGATCACGTTGTGTATCCTCCTTTCAGATTTTGCATTCAATCTATATAGGAAAATCTCGTGTTATTAGATAATAACTGCTTCTTCGACTACTTCCAACAAACGGAAACGTTTTGTAGCTGATAATGGACGAGTTTCCATAATTCTCACGATGTCGCCAACTTTTGCTGTGTTGTTTTCATCATGCACTTTGTATTTCTTAGAATAGTTCATGCGTTTGCCATAGATAGGGTGGTTTTTCTTTGTTTCGACAGCAACGGTAATTGTTTTATCCATTTTGTCTGAAACCACGCGACCTTGATAAACTTTGCGTTGATTTCTTCCTTCAGTCATACGCTTAATGGCCTCCTTCCATAATTACTTAGCTTGTTCACGCAACACAGTTTTGATGCGTGCAATCGATTTACGTACTTCTTTAATACGTGCAGTGTTTTCTAATTGACCTGTTGCTAATTGGAATCTAAGATTAAACAATTCTTCTTTTAATTGTTTTTCTTGATCAAGCATTTCGGCAGTGGTTAATTCTCTGATTTCTTTAACCTTCATTCGATTCACCACCCATTTCCTCACGTTTTACGATCTTAGTTTTCATTGGTAATTTGTGAGAAGCTAGACGTAACGCTTCACGAGCTACTTCTTCAGGAACGCCTGCGATTTCAAACATGATTTTACCACGTTTTACTGGTGCAACCCATCCTTCAGGTGCCCCTTTACCAGAACCCATACGTACCCCAATTGCTTTGGCAGTATAAGATTTGTGAGGGAAAATTTTAATCCATACTTTCCCACCACGTTTCATGTAACGAGTCATTGCGATACGAGCAGCTTCGATTTGGCGGTTTGTGATCCAATGTGAATCAACAGCTTGCAAACCGTATTCACCGAATGCTACTTCTTTTCCGCCTTTAGCTTCCCCGCGCATTTTTCCGCGGAATTCACGACGGTGTTTTACACGTTTAGGTACTAACATGATTATTTCCCTCCTTTCTCAGTGTTTTTTTTAGTTGGAAGAATTTCTCCACGATAGATCCACACTTTAACTCCTAGTTTTCCGTATGTTGTATCTGCTTCTTCCCATGCGTAATCAATGTCCGCACGTAAAGTATGAAGAGGAACAGTTCCCTCTGAGTATCCTTCTGAACGAGCGATATCTGCTCCGTTTAGACGACCAGATACTTGAGTTTTGATACCTTGAGCGCCAGCACGCATTGAGCGTTGGATCGCTTGTTTTTGAGCGCGACGGAAAGCAACACGGTTTTCTAATTGACGTGCGATTCCTTCACCTACTAATTTTGCATCTAGATCTGGTTTTTTGATTTCCACGATGTTGATGTGGATTCTTTTACCAGTTAATTTGTTTAATTCTTTTCTTAGGCTTTCGACTTCAGAACCGCCTTTACCAATAACCATACCTGGTTTAGCTGTGTGAATTGAAATGTTTACGCGACCTGTTGCACGTTCGATTTCAACTGTTGATACAGCAGCATCAGCAAGTTTAGTTGAAATAAATTTACGGATTCTTAAATCTTCGTGTAAGAACTCAGCATACTCTTTTTCAGCATACCACTTAGCATCCCAGTCGCGGATGATGCCTACACGCATTCCAATTGGATGTACTTTTTGACCCACTGATTATCCCTCCTTATTTTTCTGATACGACTACCGTGATATGACTTGTACGTTTGTTGATTGGAGAAGCTGATCCTTTTGCACGAGGACGGAAACGTTTCATTGTAGGTCCTTCGTTAACAAAAGCTTCGGTTACTACCAAGTTTTCAACATCTAAGTCAAAGTTATTTTCTGCATTCGCAACTGCTGACATCAATACTTTTTCAATGATTCCAGCAGATTTGTTTGGTGTGAATTTCAAGATTGAAATTGCATCTGCGACACTTTTACCTCTGATAAGGTCAATTACTAAACGGGCTTTTCGAGGTGAAGTGCGAACTGTTTTTGCAGTTGCTTTAGCTGATGTGATTTGTTCTGCCATTTGGATTTATCCTCCCCTCAAATTAGCGTTTCGTTTTCTTATCGTCAGCAGCATGTCCACGATAAGTTCTTGTAGGTGCAAATTCACCTAATTTGTGTCCTACCATGTCTTCTTGGATGTAAACTGGTACATGTTTACGTCCATCATAAACTGCGATGGTATATCCAACAAAACTTGGGAAAACTGTTGAACGGCGTGACCAAGTTTTGATAACTTTTTTCTTTTCAACCCCTGCTTGAGCTTCAACTTTTTTCATTAAATGCTCATCGACAAAAGGTCCTTTCTTTAAACTACGACCCATGGTGAACCTCCTCTCAAAATGTGCGACACATGGTCAAAGTAATTATTTATTTTTGCGACGACGAACAATAAGTTTGTCTGATTTAGCTTTTTTGTTACGAGTTTTGTAACCAAGAGCTGGTTGACCCCAAGGAGAAACTGGTGCTTTACGTCCAATAGGAGCTTTACCTTCACCACCACCGTGTGGGTGATCATTAGGGTTCATTACGCTACCACGTACAGTTGGGCGTTTACGCATCCAACGAGAGCGTCCAGCTTTACCGATGTTGATTAATTCGTGTTGTTCGTTACCTACAGAACCGATTGTTGCGCGGCATGCAGCTAAGATCATACGAACTTCACCAGAGTTCAAGCGGATCAATACGTATTTGCCTTCTTTACCAAGTACTTGAGCACTTGTACCAGCAGAACGGATCAATTGTCCACCTTTACCAGGTTTCATTTCAATGTTGTGGATAACAGTACCAACTGGAATGTTTTCTAATGGAAGAGCATTTCCGACTTTGATGTCTGCTTCTGGACCTGAAACAAGTTTCATACCCACTTCTAGTCCTTTAGGTGCTAAGATGTAAGCTTTCACTCCATCTTCATAGTGTACTAACGCGATGTTAGCTGAACGGTTTGGATCATATTCGATCGTTTGAACAGTTGCAACAACGTTGTCTTTGTTACGTTTGAAGTCGATCACGCGATATTGGCGTTTGTGTCCGCCACCTTGATGACGTACAGTGATGCGGCCGTTGTTGTTACGTCCAGCATGGTTTTTCAATGGTTGTAACAATGATTTTTCAGGTGTTGATGTTGTGATTTCAGCAAAATCAGAACCTGTCATGTTACGACGACCATTTGAGGTAGGTTTGTACTTTTTAATCGCCACGTTTTTCCCTCCTAATTTAATGAGTTATCTATTAGTGCTTATTCAGCAGCTTCGAATAATTGGATTTCTTTTGAATCTTCAGTCAATGTAACGATCGCTTTGCGACGTTTTTTTGTATATCCTGCATATTTGCCCATACGTTTGAATTTCGCACGTACGTTCACGATGTTCACGTTTTTGACTTTAACGTCAAAAGCAGCTTCTACCGCTTGTTTTACTAAAGTTTTGTTTGCGCGAGTGTCCACTTCAAAAGTGTATTTCTTGTCATCCATGGCAAGCATTGATTTTTCAGTGATCACTGGGCGTTTGATTACGTCTAGTAAGTTCATTATGCAAGCACCTCCTCAATTTGAGTAAGAGCAGTTTGTGTTGCTAACACTTTTGTATTTGATACAACGTCTAGCACACTCACATTATCAGAAGTTACTACAGAAACGTTTGGTAAGTTACGTGCTGATAAAGCAGCAAAGTCGTTACCTTTTTCTAGAACAACCAATACTTTAGAGTCGATAGATAAGTTAGCAAGAACTTGTTTGAATTCTTTTGTTTTTGGTGCGTCGAAGTTCAAGCCTTCGATTGCTACCAAGTTGTTTTCAGCAACTTTTTCTGACAATACAGATTTCATTGCTAAACGACGAACTTTTTTAGGAAGTTTGTAGCTGTAAGAACGTGGTGTTGGTCCAAAGACTACGCCACCTCCACGCCATTGTGGTGAGCGGATAGATCCTTGACGTGCACGACCTGTTCCTTTTTGACGCCATGGTTTACGTCCACCGCCACGAACAGCGCTACGGTTTTTAACCGCGTGTGTTCCTTGTCTTAATGACGCACGTTGCATTACGATTGCATCGTAAACAACACTTTCATTAGGTTCAATTCCGAAGATTTCTTCGTTAAGTGTGATTTCACCGTTTTGGCTTCCATCTTGTTTGAATAATGCTACATTCGGCATTCCTTAGTTCCTCCTTTCTTCCTACAATTATTTAGCTTTCACAGCTGATTTGATAGTGATTAAAGATTTTTTCGCTCCAGGAACATTACCTTTGATCAAGATAACATTTCTTTCTGCATCTACACGTACAACTTCCAAGTTTTGGATAGTTACGCGGTTGCCACCCATACGGCCAGCAAGACGTTTGTTTTTGAATACACGGTTAGGTGCAACTGGACCCATTGACCCAGGACGACGATGGTAACGAGAACCGTGAGCCATTGGTCCGCGGCTTTGTCCGTGGCGTTTGATAACCCCTTGGAATCCTTTACCTTTCGTAGTACCTGTTACATCAATAATGTCTCCTGCTTGGAAAACATCTACTGTAATTTCTTTTCCTACTTCATATTCTCCTAGCTCAACATTTTTGAATTCACGAATGAAGCGCTTAGGAGCCGTGTTTGCTTTTGCAACATGACCTTTCGCAGGTTTGTTTGATAAAACTTCACGCATATCTTGGTAACCAACTTGAATAGCTTCGTAGCCATCCGTTTCCATTGTTTTCACTTGTAGTACTACGTTTGGCGTAGCTTCTACAACAGTAACTGGAATTAATTCACCAGATTCAGTGAAGATTTGTGTCATTCCCACTTTTTTCCCTAAGATTCCTTTGGTCATGAGTACACCTCCATTATTTTTGTTTTAGTTTTATAATTTGATTTCGATGTTTACACCAGATGGTAAGTCTAGCTTCATCAAAGCATCAACAGTTTTTGGTGTTGGGTTCACAATGTCGATAAGACGTTTGTGTGTACGCATTTCGAATTGTTCGCGTGAATCTTTGTATTTATGAGTCGCACGAATGATTGTGTAAAGACTGCGTTCAGTTGGTAATGGAATTGGACCAGACACGCTAGCTCCAGTTCTTTTTGCAGTTTCCACGATTTTATCCGCTGATTGATCTAAAATACGGTGTTCATACGCTTTTAAACGGATACGAATTTTTTGTTTTGCCATCTTGTTCCCTCCTTCGCCTATTTTGAAAAGTAGACATAGCTCCACGAAAATTTCCGTCACGCTCGTTCGTGGCAAAGCGTCCGGGCGTGTCGCAACCTCTCGTTTCTTAGCCGACGAAATCATTCTGATTACGTCTGTGCAATTCACTAAAGTAAACGCACCTTTGTCATTATAATATATATAAACTCACAACGCAAGGCTTTTTCTTGTAAAAAACATTTTGTTTTCATAAAGTTTCATTTAGAAAATACTGATTCTTTTATTTCGCGTTCCTTCTATTATAATACCCTGTCTTTTCTTTCCTGATCCTGCAATAAATAAAAAAGCTCGGAAACAAAGATCCTGAGATCTTCATTCCGAGCGATTACGTCCGAATAAATGTTGCTTAGTTTTGCTTAATTCAATTAAGCTTTGATTTCTGTAACGACACCGGCACCAACTGTACGTCCGCCTTCACGGATTGAGAATTTAGTACCGTTTTCGATAGCGATTGGGTGGATTAATTCAACTTCCATTGTTACGTTGTCGCCAGGCATAACCATTTCAGTTCCTTCTGGTAATTCAACAACACCTGTTACGTCAGTTGTACGGAAGTAGAATTGTGGACGGTAGTTAGTGAAGAATGGAGTATGACGTCCACCTTCTTCTTTTGTCAACACATATACTTCTGCAGAGAATTTTGTATGAGGTGTGATTGTACCTGGTTTAGCTAAAACTTGTCCACGTTGGATGTCTTCACGTGCAACACCACGTAGTAAAGCACCAATGTTGTCTCCAGCTTCAGCGTAGTCTAACAATTTACGGAACATTTCAACACCAGTAACTGTTGTTTTTGAAGTTTCTTCAGCAATACCAACAACTTCAACTTCGTCACCAACGCGAACTTGTCCACGTTCAACACGACCTGTAGCAACAGTCCCACGTCCAGTGATTGAGAACACGTCTTCAACTGGCATCATGAATGGTTTGTCGTTGTCACGTTCTGGAGTTGGGATGTATTCGTCAACTGCAGCCATCAATTCAAGAATTTTTTCTTCGTATGAAGCGTCGCCTTCTAAAGCTTTCAAAGCTGATCCAGCAACTACAGGAACATCGTCACCAGGGAATTCGTATTCTGTTAATAGGTCACGAACTTCCATTTCAACTAATTCTAGTAATTCTTCGTCATCAACCATGTCTACTTTGTTCAAGAATACAACGATGTAAGGAACACCAACTTGACGAGACAATAGGATGTGTTCACGAGTTTGAGGCATTGGGCCATCAGCAGCAGAAACTACCAAGATAGCTCCGTCCATTTGAGCAGCACCAGTGATCATGTTTTTAACGTAGTCCGCGTGTCCTGGGCAGTCAACGTGAGCGTAGTGGCGTGTATCTGTTTCATACTCAACGTGAGCTGTTGAGATTGTGATTCCGCGTTCGCGTTCTTCTGGAGCACCATCGATTTGATCGTAAGCCATAGCTTGGCCGCCGTTTTTCTTAGATAGTACAGTTGTGATTGCAGCTGTTAATGTAGTTTTACCATGGTCAACGTGTCCGATAGTACCAATGTTAACGTGTGGTTTAGAACGGTCAAATTTTTCTTTTGCCATTTTAAAATGTCCTCCTAAAAATACAATATATTTTTTATTTGTCTGATAGGTATATGATGTACACAAGGTACACCACATGCCCATATCATCGATAATTATTTTACACGAAACTATATTAAAAATATAGTCTCTTTGGATAATCTCTTTGCAGGACTATCCGGTTTTAAGAAATTATTCAGCTTTTCCGCCGTTTTTCTTAATGATTTCTTCTTGTACTGATTTTGGTACATCTTCGTAGTGGTCAAATGTCATTGTAAATGTACCACGACCTTGAGTAGCAGAACGAAGAGTTGTAGCATAACCAAACATTTCAGCAAGTGGAA
This sequence comes from Enterococcus sp. HMSC072F02, assembly GCF_001837725.1. Taxonomy (NCBI): domain Bacteria; kingdom Bacillati; phylum Bacillota; class Bacilli; order Lactobacillales; family Enterococcaceae; genus Enterococcus; species Enterococcus sp. HMSC072F02. The sequence goes on along the minus strand of NZ_KV833950.1, from coordinate 5,735 downwards.
CCATCGCACGAACAACTTGTTGGCCGCCAGCGCGAGCTTCCATACCTTCAACACGTCCACGACGAGCAGTTACGTGGCCCATAACATCACCTAAGTAATCTTCAGGGATAACAACTTCTACAGCCATGATTGGTTCAAGGATTACTGGATTAGCTTTCTTAGCTGCTGCACGTAATGCCATAGAAGCAGCAACACGGAAGGCAGTTTCATTTGAATCGACATCATGGTATGAACCATCGTAAAGTTTAGCTTTGATATCTACTAATGGATAGCCAGCTAAGACACCATTTTCCATAGCATCTTTCAAACCAGCTTCAACAGCTGGAATGTATTCACGAGGAACAACCCCACCGACGATCGCATTTTCAAATTCGAAACCAGCACCTTCTTCGTTTGGTGTAAATTCGATCCATACGTGACCGTATTGACCTTTACCACCAGACTGACGTACAAACTTACCTTCGGCTTGAGTGCCAGCACGGAAAGTTTCACGGTAAGATACTTGAGGCGCACCTACGTTAGCTTCAACTTTGAATTCACGACGCATACGGTCAACGATGATATCTAAGTGAAGTTCACCCATACCAGCGATGATTGTTTCGCCTGTTTCCACGTTTGTTTCAGCACGGAAAGTAGGATCTTCTTCAGATAGTTTTTGTAAAGCCACACCCATTTTATCTTGGTCAGCTTTTGATTTAGGTTCAATAGCGACTTGGATAACTGGTTCTGGGAATTCCATTGATTCAAGAATAACTAGATTCTTTTCATCACATAGTGTGTCCCCAGTAGTTGTGTCTTTCAAACCAACAGCAGCAGCGATATCTCCAGCGTAAACTTCAGAGATTTCTGAACGAGAGTTGGCATGCATCTGTAAGATACGACCAACACGTTCGCGTTTGCCTTTTGTTGCGTTTTGTACGTATGAACCTGATTTTAAAACACCAGAGTACACACGGAAGAAAGTTAAACGGCCTACGAATGGGTCAGTCATAACTTTAAATGCTAAAGCTGAGAAAGGAGCGCTATCGTCTGCAGGACGTTCTACTTCTTCATCAGTTTTAGGGTCAATCCCTTTGATAGCTGGGATATCTAACGGTGATGGCAAGTAATCAAGAACAGCGTCCAATAGTAATTGAACCCCTTTGTTCTTAAATGCTGAACCACATAGTACTGGGTAGAATTCTACGTTAACTGTTGCGCGGCGGATACCTTCTTTTAACTCAGCTTCAGTGATTTCTTCACCTTCTAAGTATTTCAAAGTAAGTTCTTCATCAGTTTCAGCTACAGCTTCAACCAATTTTTCGCGCCATTCTTCAGCTAATTCGCGGTATTCTTCAGGAATTTCTGTTTCTTCGATCTCTGTTCCAAGATCGTTTGTATACATTTCAGCCTTCATTGTTACAAGGTCGATAATTCCTGTGAAGTCGTCTTCCGCACCAATTGGTAATTGGATTGGGTGAGCGTTTGCTTGCAAACGGTCATGTAAAGTTGATACTGAATATAAGAAGTCAGCACCGATCTTGTCCATTTTGTTTGCAAATACGATACGAGGTACACCGTAAGTTGTTGCTTGACGCCAAACTGTTTCAGTTTGAGGTTCAACACCTGATTGTGCATCAAGAACAGTTACAGCACCATCAAGTACACGCAATGAACGTTCAACTTCAACTGTGAAGTCTACGTGTCCTGGTGTGTCGATGATGTTGATTCGATGACCCTTCCATTGTGCTGTAGTAGCAGCAGAAGTGATCGTAATACCACGTTCTTGTTCTTGTTCCATCCAGTCCATTTGTGAAGCTCCTTCATGAGTTTCACCAATTTTGTGGATTTTACCAGTATAGTACAAGATACGTTCAGTAGCAGTCGTTTTACCAGCATCGATGTGGGCCATGATACCGATATTACGAGTGTTTTGTAAAGAAAATTCTCTGGTCATTCTCCTTGTTTCTCCTCTCTTTACTATCTAGTTGCTAAAAATAAGGACACTATCTGAGGTCGACTTATAAAAGTCGACCAAACAGAGAGAATCTTACCAGCGATAGTGAGCAAACGCACGGTTGGCATCAGCCATTTTATGAGTGTCTTCACGTTTTTTAACAGAAGCACCTGTGTTGTTTGCAGCATCCATGATTTCTTTTGCTAAGCGTTCTTCCATTGTGTGTTCACCGCGCAAGCGAGCGTAGTTTACTACCCAACGAAGACCTAGAGTAACGCGGCGTTCAGGGCGAACTTCAACTGGTACTTGGTAGTTTGAACCCCCAACACGACGTGCTTTAACTTCAAGAACAGGTTGAACGTTTTTCATTGCTTGTTCAAACACTTCTAATGGATCGTTACCTGTAGATTCTTTGATCAAATCAAAGGCATTATAGATAATGTTAGCTGCAATCCCGCGTTTTCCGTCAACCATTACACGGTTGATCAAGCGAGTTACTAATTTTGAGTTATAAATAGGATCTGGTAAAACATCACGTTTTGCAACAGGACCTTTACGTGGCATCCGTAACTCCTCCTTCCGAAATATTGTTCATAGTAATTACTTCTATATAATAGAAGCAAGTTTCATTTGTTTAATAATTAAAATTAAGCTTTAGGTTTTTTAGTTCCGTATTTAGAACGGCTTTGTTTACGGTCGTTAACACCAGCAGTATCTAAAGCACCGCGAACGATATGGTAACGTACCCCTGGTAAGTCTTTTACACGACCACCGCGTAATAATACAACACTGTGTTCTTGTAAGTTATGACCAATCCCTGGGATATAAGCAGTAACTTCAATTAAGTTTGACAAACGAACACGTGCATATTTACGTAAAGCTGAGTTCGGTTTTTTAGGTGTCATTGTACCCACACGAGTTGCTACCCCACGTTTTTGAGGTGAGTTTACGTTAGTTTGAGTTTTCTTAAAGCTGTTATATCCTTTGTTCAAAGCAGGTGAATTAGATTTTTCCACCTTTGATTTACGAGGTTTACGTACTAATTGGTTAATTGTAGGCATTCCTTGTTTCCTCCTTCCCACGATTTGCGTCTAGTTCCACACATCCAGGTGGTTCTTTTTTTGCGATAAAAAATAAATGCAATGTCTGCATCCTTATCAAATATGCTTTGATAAACAGTCAGCACGTTTCTTCACAGAAACCTGTAGATAAAGCACCTTTGTTAGAATATCACGAATGAAAAAACATGTCAACAAGAGATGCAATTTTTTTTGAAAAAGCTTTATTGCAATAAAAAAGAATGGTATCTTTTTGCCGTAAATCACGCTAAAATAGTGAGGAAAGCACGAAGCTCAAACTAAAAAAAGGTGGATGCAAAGATGAATTTAAAACAATTAGCTGGCATTGAAGCCGCGAAATTCGTAAAGGACGGGATGATCGTTGGTCTCGGGACCGGTTCAACCGCCTATTATATGGTAGAAGAGATTGGTCGCCGTATGCGTGAAGAAGGATTACGTATCACAGGAGTCACTACTTCAAATGCGACAAAAGAACAAGCGGAAAAATTAGGAATACCGCTAAAGAGTATCGATGAAGTCCCAGTAGTCGATCTGACGATAGATGGTGCTGATGAAATCAGTGCTGATTTTCAAGGGATAAAAGGCGGCGGTGCTGCTTTGCTTTTCGAGAAAATAGTCGCTACGTACTCAAAAGAAACGATTTGGATCGTTGATTCTTCTAAATTAGTCCATAAACTTGGGAAGTTCCCACTCCCAGTTGAAGTCATCCCTTATGGCTCCCAACAGCTACTTCGTATTTTTGACGAAAAAGGATTCCAACCTGTTTTGCGTACAGACGAAAACGGCGAAGTCCTAACCACAGATGGTGGTCATTATATCATTGATCTGCATCTAGAAGTTATTGAACAACCAGAAAGCTTAGCTACCTATTTAGATGAACTTGTTGGGGTAGTCGAACATGGACTTTTCCTAAATATGGTTTCAAAAGTTGTTGTTGGCTCAGAAAAAGGTGTTGAGATTCTTGATGCCATCCGCCATAAATAAAGAAAAACTGCTTAATCATCCAATAAAAAAAGACAGCGGAAAATTTGCGAAAAAACTATCTTTTTGACGTACTTTATGCTACATTTTTACTGTTATATCCAGTTAGAAAATCACTGCTAGAAAGGAATCACCATGAAAATCATTGGTTATGCACGCACAACCATAAATGATGTTGATTTAACAACTCAGGTTGAACAATTATCTGACTTTGGTTGTCAAGAAATTTTCCATGAGACATATGAAGTGGAACAAAACGATGCTACTGCTGTTCATTTGGAGTCAGTGATTGCTGACATGCAGCAAGGCGATGCACTAGTCGTCTGCCAACTTCATCGATTGGGCAAATCTACACGGCAATTAACAGAACTTACACAATTATTCAAAGACCGCGGGCTGCACTTGATTAGCATTGATGAAGGAATCGATACGCGCGAAATGGGGAAAATCTATTTCCAATTGATGGAAAACCTGGCAAACATGGAGTGCGCATTGATCAAAGAACGTACATTAGTTGGATTAGATGAAGCTCGTAAAAAAGGAAAAATCGGCGGAAGACCAAAAATCGATGCAAAAACGATCAAAAAAATCCGACGTCTCTATTACGAAAAAAAAGAAACAATCCAATTTATTTCTTCAAAATGCGGTGTTTCAGTTGGAACATGTTATAAATATATCAATTTGCCTGAAAAAGAAATCGAGCAATTATGCATCTAATGCCTAAAAACGAACAGTGCTTTCGCAGCTGTTCGTTTTTTTATCTTCTCTACTCGTTTTCTCATAGAATCTTATCCAATTTTTCGATGGAAATCTCTTCCAAAAAATTGTACAATAAAACAGAACTGAAATTTTCAGAAATATAAACCTATCTTAAAGGAGAGCTAAACATGCCAAAATTAGTTTTTTCTCGTCACGGTCTTAGTGAATGGAATGCATTGAACCAATTTACTGGTTGGGCTGATGTAAACCTAGCACCAGAAGGAATCGAAGAAGCAAAAGAAGGCGGACGCAAAATCAAAGAAGCTGGAATCGAATTTGATGTTGCCTATACTTCTGTTTTAACTCGTGCAATCAAAACATGTAACTTGATCTTAGAATATTCAGATCAACTTTGGGTACCACAAATCAAATCATGGCGCTTGAACGAACGTCACTATGGTAAATTACAAGGTTTGAACAAAAAAGAAACAGCTGAAAAATACGGCGACGAACAAGTACACATCTGGCGTCGTTCTTACGATACTCTTCCTCCATTAATGGAAGAAACTGACGAAGGTTCTGCAGCAAACGACCGTCGTTACGCAATGTTAGACAAACGCGATATTCCTGGTGGCGAAAACTTGAAAGTGACATTAGAACGTGCTTTGCCATTCTGGCAAGATAAAATTGCTCCAGCATTACTAGACAACAAAACTGTTTTAGTAGCTGCACACGGTAACTCATTACGCGCTCTAGCTAAACATATCGAAGGTATCTCTGACGAAGACATCATGGATCTTGAAATCCCAACAGGTCAACCACTTGTTTATGAATTAAATGATGACTTAACAGTGGCTAAAAAATACTACCTATAATAGATACTCTATTGTAAATAAGACAGCCCTCTCACCTCCTATTATTGTAAGAGATGAAGGGGCTGTTTTTTTAGATATTGGAAGACGGTAGTCTTGGCTATCTAATGCGAATGACATCAATTTACATAATAACTACCCGTGGTGCTAGTTAATTTTAATATCCTA